>CAZJZR010000895.1:0-1916 GCA_964550475.1 uncultured bacterium | reverse complement strand
GTGGCCTTGCGAGCCGCTGCCCCAATCAGGGGACGAGTGTTGAACAGGGCAGCGATCGCCTGCGCTTCGGCTTCGGCACCGGGGAGCCGTGACAGCGGGCGGGGCGGCTCACCAATCTGGGGCATGGTGGGATTGCCCACAATCAACCGGGGCAGAGCCACTGGATCTGTGCCCTCTACCTGCATCTGGGCGAACCGTTGGGCTAACCGTTGCCGTTGCTGGTGGGTCAGTTGGAGGATTTGAATGGCGGGAGCGGTGCTGATGGTGTGTCGCTCCACCAAAAACTGGCCATCGGCAGACTGGAGGGCGGGGAATGGCACCAGAAACAATTTGCCTTGGGGAATGAACACCACCCGTTGATTGACATCGTTGGGTAAATCGGCGGCGATCGGCGCAATCAAGAGTTGATACAGTTGCCGTAACGAGGGATAGGACTGGCTGGCTGCCTGCTGTTCAGCCATCCGTGCCGCCTGTTGTGCCACCTCTGGATTCTCAACAAACTCAAACGACAGGGCACGGCTACGGACTCGCAGATCCAAGGTGCGGGTGCGGGTCAGCAAACTGGCTAGTCCGGTTTCGGTGGAGTTGGCAGGTAAGCCCGACAGGTCTACGTTGCGAAACGTAATTTCACCTTGGGGGGAGATCACCCAGATGTAGACTCGCTCGGAGCCAATCAGCGAATATTGCACCAAGGTCGCCTGTTGCTGCCGAGCCACGGTTTGCATCTCAGCCACAGTTAAGGAGGCAATGGCCAAGCGGCGTTGATCACGGGGCAACTGTTGGGCGGCCAACAATTCCACGAAGGCTCTGGCGCGGCCTTGTTCGGCGACTGCCAACGCCTGCACGGGGCGATTCTGCGCCACTAATACCTGCTGGAGCAGGTCGTACAAGGTGCGTTGCTGATCAAACAGGGCGACGCGATCGCGATCCTCGCGTAATTCGGTGCGGGTGGTTTCCCAGACTTGGATGCCTTGGCGCAACACCGTTTCAGCCAAACTCCAGCGGTTGGCTTGGGCGTGCAGACTCCCGATCTCTTGCAGCGTCCGGGCTTCCCCGACCTGATCTTTAATCCGGCGATACAGTGCTAACGCCCGCTCAAATTGAGGCATCGCCCGTTGGGGTTGTCCAGAGCGGTGATAGGTTACGCCTAAGCTGTAGTATGCGTCCGCTTCCCCTTGCCAATCCTGAACCCCCTTAAACAACTGGAGAGCCTTCTCTTGGTGGGCGATCGCCGTTGCCGTTTGCCCTTGGGTCTGGCGCAACTGCCCCAGATGCAGTAGAACTCTGGCTTCTCCGTGGGGACTGGGAATACGCCGAAATAGGTTGAGAGCCTCGTTATATTGGGCGATCGCGTCATTTGGTTTCGCCAAATCCCGATAGACATTCCCCAACCCCATCACCGTCGCCGCGTGCAGATGGGTGATGCGGAACTGGAGGAAGACGGGTAAGGCATCCTGGTAGAATTTCATCGCCCGTTGCGGTTGCCCCAAGTCGCGATACAGATGCGCCATCTGCAACACCGCTCTAGCTTCCCCTTGGCGATCGCGGACGGACATGAACCGGGGACGGGCATCTTGGTAAAAGCTGAGTGCCAACTGGTAACGGGACAGGGCATGGTAGGCGGTGCCAATGTTTAACAACGCCTCTGCTTCGCCCCCCACTTGGTCGCGGCTGCGATACAGCGTCGCCGCTTCCTGGTAGTAATTGATCGCGAATTCGTGATTGCCCAAACCACGACGGGCATCGCCTAAGGCCAGTAATGCCTTGGCCTGTCCCTCCCGATCAGCCAATCGCTGATACAGAGCCACCGCATCCTGTTGGTTGAGGATGGCCTTTGGATAACGGGATAACCGATGGAACACTAACCCTTCGGCATATAACGCCGCCGCCAGTCCGGCTCGGTCTTGTCGCCGCTG
>CAZJZR010000894.1:0-1926 GCA_964550475.1 uncultured bacterium | reverse complement strand
CAACAGGGTTTGGATGATGGAGGCGTGCAGGTAAACGCTACTGACGGGTGGATTGCGGTTGAACGGGGTAATTAGTGGATCAATGCCCGTGGCTGTGACCCCGACAAGGACAATTTTTTGGTCAAATGCAGCGGCAGGTACGCGCCCCCGGATCACATCGGCAAAGGAATGGGTCTGCAATGTATGGGCAGGGCCACTCCAGTTAAACCAGAAGGGGCGATCGGATGTGGGTAAGGGAATGGCGGTGTTGACCAGACTGTATGCCTGGAGGGTGGAGACTCCCAACGCTGGCTCACCTTGGATCGACAAGTTTACCTGCCGCACCAAGCCATCACTATCCTCTTGTTTGAGCACATGACCCGTGGCGATCGCCGCCTCTCGTAATTGTGGCACCGGCATCAGCGGCAAGCCTGTGGCATCCCAGGCACTGGCGAGCACAACCCGCCCTTGGCTGATCATGGCATCGGCAAGCTGGGCATCATCGGGGCTACCTTCCGACCAAATCAGGTCAATCACAACCACACTCGCCCCCGCTGTTTCCATCTGCTTCAGCAAGGTAACGTAATGCCGCCGCGACCACGGAAATCGCCCTAGGCTTTTAATGCTGGCATCATCAATCGCCACTAGCACCAGCCGATCATCCCAAGCCAATGCCCCCCGCGCTTTAAATAAATTGCGGTAAGCAATTTGATCCAGCGGCTGAAACATATTCAGCTTGAGCAGCACAGCGATCGCGGCTGCCGTAAATACCCCAGGCAGCCCTCGCCATTGATGCCAAGCCATGCGATCGGTCATGACGGATTTTTCACCCGGTGTACTTGTCGTCGTCCTAATGGAGTAATTACAGTGATTTCCACCTGTTCCTCTGGTTGGTATACAACCCACAAGCTAAAGTTACCATTTCGGTCAATCACTTGCGGTGTATTGGCTACCAACACTGTATTCACGGGATCAACCTGTCCCAACAGTTGTAGTTTACGTGTACCGCCTTGAATCTGCCGCAAAAACCGATACTTCAGTGCGGTGCTATTGGTGAGAGGGACGGGGGCAGAGGGCGGTTCCCCAGGAATGCTCAAGTTCTGAAACCCACTGGGCACCATGACCTTTTTCCCTTGCGCTGCCGTTAACACTTTGCCGTTTAACACCGCCAACCCCGCCTTACCATCTGGATGGACATTAATCCCAAACAATGTACCCCGCACGGCACTTACCCCTGCTGGGGTGCGAATTTCCAACGCCGAACCTTGATGGGTAAACCGCCGAATCTTTAACCGCACTTGCCCCCGTGGGACATCCAAAAAGGTGATCCGACCGCCATCTGAGGCGTTGCGTAAGCCTCGGATATTGACTTGGGTATTTTCTGCCACATTAACAAATCCAATCCCCGTGTCCACCTCCAGTATGGCGGTAGAGCTGGGATTCGTGGTAATGCCGTCGCCTACCCGTTGCAGGCGATCGCCCACCACAGCAGCACGTCCGCCCCCGTTTTGGCTATGGTACGTTACCCCACCCCGCAGTTGGCGGATGGAGAGCCACCGATTCACCCGTACTATGGCTGGTTCTTGGGTTTGTGCCTGCCCAATCCAATTGGACAACCCAAATACTACAGCCACAGCCATACTTGTCATCAATAAGCGATTTGCCAGGAACATGGAGAAAGTAAGGATTCAAGGTACACAATCAAGGAAATCGAATCAAAGAAAGACAACCAGAGGAACACAAATCGTAACGTAACCATTGACTGCCATGGTGGGGAGTGAACGGTTACGTTTTGCCTGTTCAATTCAATTGTGAACGTTCAGTTGTTAACCGTCAGTGATTAACTGTCAGTGATTAACCGTCAGTGATTAACCGTCAGTTGGGCGTATTTCGCGTTTGGGGGAGGGGCGGTTAAAACCGCATCTACAAGAACTAAACCCGCCGACG
>CAZJZR010000893.1:0-1927 GCA_964550475.1 uncultured bacterium | reverse complement strand
CACTGATCACTCACCACTCTCACCATTCTCACCACTCATCACTCTCACCCCCCATGCGAATCCCAACAGCAACCTATCGACTCCAACTCAGACCCAGCTTTGGCTTTGATGCCGCGCGATCGCTGATTCCCTACTTAGTCGAATTGGGCATCTCTGACATTTACGCCTCACCGATTCTGCAAGCCCGTCACGGCAGCAGCCATGGTTATGATGTCGTCGATCCAACCCGCCTGAATTTAGAGTTGGGCACCGTCGAATCGTTCCAGGAATTGATTGCCGCCGTCCAGCAACAGCAAATGGGTTGGGTGCAGGATATTGTACCCAATCACATGGCCTACGACAGCGAGAATGCCTTTTTGATGGACGTGCTGGAATATGGGCCGAATTCTGAATATTTCAACTATTTTGATATTGAATGGGAGCACCCCTACGAAGATACTAAGGGACGAGTCTTAACGCCGTTATTGGGTGATTTTTATGGCTCCTGTTTAGAACGGGGTGAGATTCAACTGGGCTATGGCGACACAGGCTTTACGGTCAATTATTACAGCCTCAAACTGCCGCTACGGATTGAATCCTACGCCGACTTACTCACCTACGACTTGGACGATTTAACCCAATCCTTAGACCGTAATCATCCCGATTTTATTAAATTGCTGGGGATTTTTTACATCATTAAAAATATCCCCCCAGATGCGATCGGTCTGCAACGCAAAGAACAAGCCAGTTTTGCTAAATCACTCCTCTGGGAACTGTATAATCACAACCCGAAAATCCAACAATTTATTCAGCGCAATCTGGCTGTTTTCAATGGCGAACCGGGTAAACCCGATAGTTTTAATTTGCTGGATAATTTGTTGGGTAAACAGTTTTTCCGGTTGTCATTTTGGAAGGTGGGTGCAGAAGAACTCAACTATCGCCGCTTTTTTACGATTAATGAGTTGATTTGTATGCGGGTGGAAGATCCCGATGTATTTGTCTCTACCCATTCGCTGATCAAAACGTTGGCCGAGGCGAAACAAATCACTGGGTTGCGGATTGATCACATTGATGGTTTGTATTATCCCAAAGAATATTTACACCGTCTGCGCGAAGCGGTTGGCGATCTGTATATTCTGGTGGAAAAAATCCTCGATTTGGGGCGCGACTATTTTGCCGGTGCAGAGGAATTGTCCAATGATTGGGAGATTCAAGGTACCACGGGCTATGATTTCTTAAATTGCGTTAATTCCTTGTTCTGCCAGAAAGAAAATCAACGCCGTTTCACTGAAATTTATGCTCAAATCACTGGGTTTGATATGCCCTATGAGGAGCTAATTATTGAGCGGAAACGGTTGATTGCCGATAAAAATTTAGCTGGGGATTTAGAAAATCTCGCTAACTGTTTGAAACGGTTGGCGGGACGACATCGCTATGGCCGCGACTTTACGCTGAATGGCATCCGCAAAGCCATTTTAGAAGTGCTGATTTTGTTCCCCGTCTATCGTACCTACATCAGTCCCGATGGTGTGGGAGATCGCGATCGCCTCTACGTCCAAGAAACGCTGCAACACGCACGGCAACGCATCCCCATTTTGGTGAATGAATTTAATTTTTTGGAACGGTTACTCTTGCTCGACTATGACGAATCCCTCACCCAAGCCGAACGGGGTCAATGGCTCCATTTCGTCATGCGGTTTCAACAAATCTCCGGCCCTCTGACTGCAAAAGGAGTGGAAGATACGTTTTTGTATGTCTACAATCGCCTGATTGCGTTAAACGAAGTTGGCAGTTCACCCTATCAATTTGGCGTTTCCCTATCTGCCTTCCATTACTTTAATCAACGCCGTCGCGAACACTTCCCCCAAGCGATGAATGCCACCGCCACCCACGACACCAAGCGGGGAGAAGATATGCGGGCACGGTTGAATGTGTTATCAGAAATTCC
>CAZJZR010000892.1:0-1931 GCA_964550475.1 uncultured bacterium | reverse complement strand
GTTGATTGAAGGTGTCGCCATTTCTCCCACCTATGAGCGCGATCGCACCTTCATTGTTAGCGTGCAAGGGAAGGGGTTATTCAAAACCAGCGATGACGGACAAAGCTTCGGCAAAATTGGCGATGATAGCCTCGCCTTTGCCCGGATTGGCGAAACGCCCTCCGCATCCATGCCGATTCAGTTCTCCCCAGCCTATGCGACAGATAACACACTGTACGGATTTGGCTCCGCTGAAACCGCTGTATTCCGTTCCACCGATGGCGGCGCAACCTGGAAAGTGCTGACAGTGCCTACCAGCCTCACCGCCAGCCTGCACGGGGATGATCCCGACTACGAGTTGTTGACCAGCCTGATGCTGTGGCTGATGATTTATCGCAGTACGGTCATCCGCGTTGGCCTAGCGGCGATCGCGGCGGTGATTAGCTATGTGGTCGTCGGCTTTTTGGGCTTAGAGAAACGCATTCCCCTCAACAAAAGTGCGATTAAATTCACCACCGCTTTCGGGGTGTTTTTGGTCAGCTTGCTGGTGCTACTGAAGCGATAGGGATAGATGATGGGTGATAAGTCAGGGGTAAGGGAGTTGTAGATTATTGATCTACCTAGACACAAACCCGTAGGGGCGAACGGTCGTTCGCCCCTACGGGTTTCGGGATTTTCGGTAAATTGTCATGAATAATGCAGGCTAGCCACCCCTACCCAACCCTACGCCTGCCGGATTAAATGGCATTAAATGGCGTGGGGTCGGAACAGTTGGCTTTGCATCTGTCCTGGCATTGTTCCCGGAAATGCTATGGGTTTGGCAACGGTAGTTTGGGTTTGGGCTAACCGCAACTGCAACCGAGCAATTAGTTCGGTATGGGTGATCGGTTGCACAAGAAAATCATCAATGCCAATGCTGAGGATCTGATGGACATGGGCTGGATCCAGATCGGGAAGAATCATCACTATCGGTAAGTGCTGCCACTGGGCTTGGGCACGCAAGTACTCACAGGTAGCGATCGCAGACATCCCCTCCTGGTGTTGGTTCGCAACGGGATGATCCACGATCATCTGCATATCTAACACCAACGCATGGGGTGTGTCCATTTGCAATCTAGGCCAAAAATCCTGCGATCGCGCAACAATCTGCACATCCCAACCCTCTGAAACTAACTTGGGTTTGATAGCAGTAAACTGTTTGGGGTGAGCACTGACCAAAAGAATTTGGGTTGGCCGTTCAGCACCGGAATTCGCATCAGCGGAAGCGGTGACCAATTTGCCCAACCGCCGACTGCGCGATTTACGGTCGGAGGAGGCATGGGTGGTGGGTGCAACGGCTGCCACCGACACCGACTCGGCCTTCAACCGATACCCCACCCCATACAACGTTTCAATGAAATCATGGGGAGCACCTGCTGCCCGTAGTTTTTTCCGCAAGCCTTTAATATGTACCCGAACCGCTTCATCGCCGGGAATGTCCTCTGCCGACCAGACGTGATCAATAATCATCCCCAAACTAAACACCCAATCAACATTGCGGAGGAACAATTCCAAGATTCCGTATTCCTTTGGGGTCAGGGATAACGGTTTCGACTGATAGGTAACCAAATGTTGATTGGGATCTAGACAAACTCCTGCCCGTTCTAGTACGGGTTGATTGTTGATTTGTCCACGACGCAATAGAGCCTGGATACGTGCCATGAATTCTGCTTGATCAAACGGTTTGACCACATAATCATCTGCACCAATGTTAAGACCCAATGCTTTATCGGAACTGGTGTTGCGGCCAGTCAAAATCAAAATTGGTGCTTGACAGCCCTGCCGTCGTAATTTCTGACAAATGCTGATCCCATCAATACCAGGTAAGGTGATATCTACAATTAATAGGTCGTATGGAACAATACCTTCGCCAACCGCGTGAAGTGAAATGGGTTGTTTGTCAAGAGGACTTT
>CAZJZR010000891.1:0-1934 GCA_964550475.1 uncultured bacterium | reverse complement strand
GGCGGGGGCTGCCGTGGTTGGATGGGATTTACCGTTGAGGCTTTGGGTGCAGATGGTTTGGATGGTCAGGGGCGACAGGCTAAAGTGACTGACCAGCTTATCGATTTCATGGGCATCCAGCAGTGGGGTGTAAGCGGTGGAACCGTTGCGGTGGGCTACCTCTAGGCTGTGTGTCCAGAGGTGGCGTTGTTCAGTGGCGGTGGGCTGGGTGATGTCGAAGTTAAACAGGGCGCGTTGGCGAATGGGTCGCCGATCGCGGCTCAGGACAATCAACGGTGGCTGACAGCTTTCCATCAGCCGCGCGATCGCCCCCAACACCGGACTAGGCGCGGTATTCTCCGTCACCTCCGGCAGACCATCACAATCCAACAGCAGCACCCCACCCCGCAGCATCGCCTCCCGTTCCCACAAGGTTTGCAGCGACTTGAGTTGATTAAAATCCGACGGTAACCCATCGGCAGACAGGTTCAATAACGGCAGACCCAACTCGGCACAGGCAGTAGAGGCGATCGCCCGTTTGGTGGCACTGTCGTAGCCACACAGTTGGATCACAGGCACAACGGTGGGCGATCGCAGCAAGCCACGCACTTCATCGACAATCTGTTGCTGCGATGGTGGCAGTGGCACCAAATGCGTCGTATCCACTACCGTCACCACCCCGACCAGTTGAGGATCCAGTTGCTCATCCCCTAACAAAAAGTGAATGATCCGCTCATTCAACCGCAGCGGGCTGTGAATTAGGGTTGAACCTGTGCCCATTTCCAGCAATTGCCACCGTCGCAACGGTGATTCGGGGGTGATGGCACTCCAGTGAGCACCGGGAATGTGGCTAAGGGCAAAGCTGAAGGTCAGGCTGGCGGGGATCTCGGTGGGGGCGTTGTCCAATTGTGCCAGGTCTCCAGTGGGTTCCCGAAACCGCGACAACAAATTGGTCAAACTGCCGTTTAATTCCATCCCCATCCCCAACAACACCATCGCCCGTTCAAACTCAGACAGGCCAAAGACGGCACACAGGTGCTCAATGGCGGCGATGGGCGAAATCTCCGGTAACCGATCCAGTAACCGATCCTCCGGGTCTGGACCGTTGAGCGAGGCGGGAGACGAATGGCTGAGGCTGAAGTTGGGCAGTTGTTGCGCCACTTGCCGGGTCACTTGAGCGATCGCGGCCAACACATATTGTTGATTTAACCGCTCCCACGATAACAACGGGGAATCAGTGGCAGAGGAATTCACGGCAGAGTTAACAGAATGAGCCATCGGGTCGGCGATCGGGAAACGAAACTGTCAAACCATAGGACAAGAACCGAGGGTTCTGGCTATTAACTTACAACTAAAACCCGGATTTGCCACCAAGCAACCCGGTGTTTCCGTTTAGGATGGCTATAGCCGCTGGTAGTGGTCTGGTAGTGGTCTGGGCATCGCCCACTCAACTCAACCCTCAATCCGGTAAGGGGCTTGCGGTAATCGACTGAACCTCATAAATATGAGAGGTGCTACATCTAGATTGATCATAACAGCAGCATCCGTGTCACCTGACCTCACCTTACCCCTCACCTCCACCCCTACCGCAGACGGCAGTTATACGTTTTTTTCGGCTGAGTTTGGCGAGGCATTTCATAGTCTGCAAGGGGCGCGACAGGAGGCAGAGTTGAAATTTGTCCAGCCCACCCAGTTGGCGATGCAAGCCCAGAAAACGCACCTGACCTTACTGGATGTCTGCTACGGTTTGGGCTACAACACTGCCGCCGCATTAACCACCATTTGGACGGTGAATCCCGCCTGTCGGGTGACACTGGTGGGGTTGGAATGGGATCGGCGTGTACCAGAAACCGCGATCGCCCAGCATCTTTTGCGCGACTGGCCTCCAGACATTGTAGATGGACTCACCACCCTAGCCCATCAACATCATTGCCACACGCCAACGCTGAATGCCC
>CAZJZR010000890.1:0-1937 GCA_964550475.1 uncultured bacterium | reverse complement strand
AACGAAGTTTCAATTCATCCAACTCCTAATTCATCTCTTGATTCAGCAACGCCCGCTCAACCTCCGGGAGGCATCAATCATGACCGCAACGCCAACCAAAGACGTGACGCTACATGATGTGGTCACCCGCTTTCAGTTGGCGCGATCGCAAGATGCCAGCTTTTTCCCAGAATGGCGAGAACAGGCAGTCCCGATCACCATTGAAGAGCAGGAAACACTCAACCAGATTGAAGCCGACTACAGTTAATTAAGCCAACAACCCATGCAAGAAGGCGTAGTCAAACTGGTCGTTATGGAGCGAACTATCTGTTTCTCAAACTCTTGGGCAAGACCTATGGCTTATCCCATGAGTCAACCATGCGTAATCCCGGTGAATTAGTAACCGTACTGCAAGTTTCGATCTACTGAGACTAGGTAGCTGTCGGTGCCTTCGGCAACGCTCAGCCACCGACAGTCACCTGCAACTTATTCCTCCTCTGAATAATCCTCATCCTCATCTTCATCACCCATCGGTGCTGCCGATGTGGCGGAAACCACCGCACCCTTCTCTAGTTTTTGCCGCACCAATTGTTCAATTGTCTTGGCAAAATCGGGTTTTTCTTCCAAATACTTAATCGTGTTGTCCCGACCTTGGGCGATGTTGTCACCGCTGTAGCTGTACCAAGCTCCCTTGCGGGTAATCACTCCCGTTTCTTCAGCCAAGTCCACCACGCAACCCATGGTGGAAATGCCGCGACCAAAAATGATGTCAAATTCGGCAATCCGGAATGGTGGGGCAACTTTATTCTTCGCCACCTTCACCTTGGCGCGAATCCCATATTCTTCTGTACCCCGTTTCAGGGTTTGGATGCGGCGAATGTCTAACCGGACTGAAGCGTAGAACTTGAGTGCATTCCCGCCAGTGGTAGTTTCGGGATTGCCGTAGGCGACACCAATCTTGGAACGCAATTGGTTGAGGAAAATGACCGTACAGCCAGATTTGCCGATGTTTCCAGTAATTTTCCGCATTGCCTGACTCATCAGCCGCGCCTGGGAACCCACTTGGGTATCGCCCATTTCCCCTTCAATTTCGGCACGGGGGGTGAGAGCCGCCACTGAGTCCACCACCACGATATCCACCGCCGCCGATCGCACCAGTTGATCCACCACTTCCAGAGCCATTTCCCCCGTATCCGGTTGGGAAACCAGCAAATTGTCAATATCTACCCCCAACACCGCCGCATAGGTCGGGTCAAGCGCGTGTTCCGCGTCTACAAAGGCCGCAATGCCACCGGATTTTTGCACTTCCGCGATCGCGTGCAGAGCCAGCGTCGTTTTCCCAGAACTCTCTGGCCCGTAGATTTCCACCACTCGTCCCTTGGGAATCCCACCGCCCAAGGCCAAATCCAGCGTTAACGCCCCACTGGGGATCGTCTCCACCTTCATGCGAGCCGCATCCCCCAGCCGCATAATCGAACCTTTGCCAAAGTTGCGCTCAATTTGGGTTAAGACCAAATTCAACGCTTTTTTCTTCTCAGAATTGTCCTGAGATGATTTGTTATCTGAAGCGGACTTATCGGCGGAGGATTTAGCAGCCATAACAGCCTAGATCGGTAGTTGGAAGACGAACGTTGGAAGATGAATGGAAACGATCGGGATACGGTCGCTTGACAAATCGCGTGACTGAATTATCTTGACTAGATACCCTGTCAGCCAACAAAGTCAGCCAGCAAATTGTTAGCTTGTAGGTCCAACTTGAGTAGGTCCAACTTGAGTAGTTCTAACTTTAGAGTTCTAACTTTAGTTGGTTTGCTAAAGCAAGCACTACAAATAATTCCCTGGCCAAGTCTGGCAAAGTATAGTCAGATCAGCATTGAGTCAACAATTGCGTGATTGCCGCTTTTCGTGATTGCCCCTTTTATTATTGACCACTTTACCCCTGAGTTCACAGCACAATC
>CAZJZR010000889.1:0-1938 GCA_964550475.1 uncultured bacterium | reverse complement strand
GATCTACACCTTCCCCAATAGCTTCGGCAATTTGCCCCCGGCGATTAACTTTGGTTCTGCCGCCAACCCCATTCCCATCCGCACGGTGCAGGTGGTGATTTTTGCGGTCTGCGGGGTGATTTTGGCGATCTTGACCTATCTGATCAACGCCACCAAGTACGGTAAGGCGATGCGAGCTGTGGCGGAGGATGCGGTGACCTCCAGCCTGCTGGGCATCGACCCCGATCGCTTCATCGTCGTCACCTTTTTTGTCAGTAGCTTTTTAGCCGGATTGGCCGGGACGTTGGTGGGAGCCAGTGTCAGTATTGCGGGGCCGTATTTCGGCATTGGTTTTGGGCTAAAGGGATTGGCAGTGATTGTCTTGGGCGGCTTGGGCAGCATCCCTGGCGCAGTGGTGGGTGGCCTCGCCATCGGTCTGATTGAGGCATTCGTGCCGGGGGAATATTCGGCTTATAAGGACGCGATCGCCTTCGGCCTCCTGTTCATCATGCTGCTCGTCAGACCCCAAGGTCTATTGGGACGCAAGTTTGTCCAAAAAGTTTAACCGGCGTTGTTGAATGAGGATATGAATTGGCAGTTGGATGAATTGGCAGTTCCAATTCATCCTGCTATTCAGCACCACCTTCTTAAACCTGATAACTCCGATCCTCCACCCACAAACCCAAATGCGGCAGAGGATGAAGACGCAGGATTGGAGGTAGACTGCTCGATCAAATTGCTCACCTCAGGTGATCACAGCAGTCACGTATTACCTAAACCCATTGGGGCGATCGCGGACTGAGTTAAATTTGTCCATCGCTAAATTTGTCCATCATCCAAAGATTTTCAACCATTTCCTTTGGGGCTGATGCAGGATTGCTATAGTTAAATTACATAAAATCGCACGTAGCCGCTTACGGTAGTCTGGGCATCGTGTCATCAGGTGTAAAGTTCGCCCAGATTATTCACAACAATTTACACGGATAACTGTAGGGGCGATCGCCCCGTGATTGCTCCAAGGATTTTCCGTTAGCTCTCTGTCCTCTGAACAAAAGTTCTGCAAGAGAGTGTTTGAGAAGTTCGATCTCATGTAGCCCTAGCGACTGTTCGTTTTGCGTTCCCACAGGGTAGTCGCGATTTTAACTGCCAAACACGTTTCCAACAGCCTCTAAAGACTGGCAATTTAGAGGCTGTTAGAAAACATAGCTAGAACGTTGATTTTTTGTCCACTCCGCGCCGGAACAATCAACGTTCAAAACACCTTGGCGTTGCTGAATTTAGGGATGAGTTAAGAGTTGGATGAATTGAAACGAAGTTTCAATTCATCCTGCTATTCAGCAACACCCAAAACACCTTCTTACTTAGATGGTGATTAACCTATGACTGGCTCTAACGATAAAGACAAGCCACAACCTATAGGCCAGTGGGGGTGTTTCGGAAATGTACTTGCAGCTTTAATAGCGTGTGCCACAACAGTATATATCAGCACTCGTCAGCCGACTCCTACCCCGGTTGCGTCTGCAACACCCGCATCTCCTCTAGCTTCAACTGCTTCACCGACTCCACCATCAACATTAGAGTCGAATCGAGAGTTTGTCCCAGAACCCCTGCCCCGGAATACGTGCGACATTGTACCTGGCATGTTTTACATGGGTAATGCCGATAGCTGGTACGGCCCATTTGGCAATGGCTTTGGTTTGAAGTGGATCCACCCCGGCGGGTTTTATGTATGGAATCCGTGGTCGGGATCTAACTTTTATCCCGACCCCTACGCATCAGTGCAACGCAACACCTGGCTCAGACTGCCCAATTCACCGTTTAACATTTGCGTTGATAGTTTGGCTGGAAATGTTTTTGGTCAATATAGTCCTTAGCGTTATCAAAACCGATACTGGCGATCGCGTACCCACAAACTCATCGGCACCGCATTCCCCTGAGCATCCACCTTCACCTCCACCA
>CAZJZR010000888.1:0-1943 GCA_964550475.1 uncultured bacterium | reverse complement strand
GATCAGATACAAAGTTATACCTCTAGTGGCGACAGTCAGCCAGCCCCTCTGAGTTGAATTCCGCGAGCGGTAGGGGCGGGTTTAGCCAATCAACCTTGACTAGAGTTGTTAACTCGCGGCAAAACCCGCCCCTACGGGGGGTTATCGCTATGATTTAGCTCTCTGACACCTGTAAGGTTGCCCCCATCCATTCACCAACGGTTAACCGCCAACGCCTGAATATTTGCCCGGAAGGAGTCACCATGGCCAATCCAGTAATGGGGAACGGACAGTGGCAGCGATCGCTGCTACGACGGTTTGGCGTGGGGCAATTGCCGCTGTTGGCGCGGCGGGGGGCGGCGTGGTTGGTGGAGGTGGCGTTGGTGGCGGGCACGGCGGTGATCCCTTGGGGGATCGGGCAGGCGATGGATCAGCAGTACACGGGGCAGCGAGTGCCCTTGAATCCCGTACTGCAAGCGACGGAAACGACGATCGCCCGTACACTGGCTCTACCGTTGCGCGATCGCGATCGCCAGGTTGCCCCCATGACCAACCTGCTGTGGTGCGGCGCGTTGGCGTTGCCATTGGCAATGGTCGGCTTCCAGACCTATTTATCCATTCGCACGGGCAAAACCACCGCCAAACATTGGTTGCATCTGCAAGTGATTGCCCAGGATGGCCTGCCCCCCACCCTACCCCAAGTGGTGGGGCGGGAAGCCAGTCGGTGGTTGATCCCTATGGGCACGGCCTATGCGCTGTGGCATTTGACCGGAGCGGTGCCGTCCTTGGGCGTGTTGGCGGGGATGGGTGGTGTGCTGCTGGTGGCAGAGGGGGCGATCGCCCTGACTAATCGGCAACACCGCACGTTACATGATTGGTTGGCTCGCACCACCGTCTTGGATCGGCAACCGCGTGTCGATGCCCGTCCGCGATCGCCGCGTCACCTCAACCAAGACTTGATCGGGGTTACCGCCGCAGAGATGGATCATCCGCTGTCCCCTTATCCCTTCAGCCCCACCTATCCGCACGGCTACGATCCCACTGGGCAGTTCAAGGGTACCTACGGCGACGAGGCCAATCAACCCGATGCCGCCAACTACCGCCTCGTGCAACAGCGATTGACCATTGAACCCGATCCCACCGTGACCACCATTGTGTGGATTCCCAATGCGGTGGCGGCTCCCTCGGCTCTGTGGGACTGGATGCGGCAGCGACCGTTCCTCACCATTGGCTTGGTCAGTGCGGCAGCGATCGCCGCCCTCTCTGGTCTAGTCGTCGGCACCCAGTTTTATCTGCAATCCCAAACCAACCGCCAAACCGCCAGCCAACGCTACGACCAGAAATTCCTTACCCTACTGAACCAGTCCACCGCCCCCAAAACCCTGGAACAACGGCGCGGCGCGATTCTGGCACTGGGGACACTGAATCAGCCAGACGCGCTGCAACTGTTGGCGGATTTGCTGAGTCAGGAAGAAAATCCCGTGCTGCTGGATGCGATTCAGCAGGCGTTGGTGAGTGCGGGGCCAAACGCCTTGCCCTATTTACAACGGCTGAACCAATCGCTGCGAAATGACTGGGAGGCGATGCGCTTCCCCAGTGAACCACGCCTGCAACAACAGGTAGCACAACGGCTCCAGGCCACCCAACGGGCGATCGCCAAAATTCTCACCTTATATAGTGGGCAACTGTCGGGCGTGGATTTGCGCCGAGTCCACCTCAGTCGTAATGCGTCCGGTGCCGCCGAATTTACCTTGGTGCTGTCCCAACTGGATTTGGCGGGGATTCAACTGAGGGGGGCGATTCTGGCCCATGGCAACTTAGAGGGTAGTCAATTTTATGGTGCGGGTACGGATGGGCGGTTTGGCACCTACGACGATGCGATCGCGGATCTGCGCGAAGCCAATTTACGCGATGCCAACCTCAGCCGCACCAATTTCAGCCACGCCTTATTTAACCAAGCCAAC
>CAZJZR010000887.1:0-1949 GCA_964550475.1 uncultured bacterium | reverse complement strand
CCGTATATCCCGACTCCCCCGAATGGTAGGTCAGGCGTTCCACCACCCCCTGCAAGGGTTCAGCGGCATAGGAAGACGGTTGCTCACTCACGGTTGGGGCATCGCAGCGATAACAGCAGCACTCTCAACGGTCATCGTTAACAGTCATCGTTCATAGTCATTGTTAACCATTGTTAAGCATTGTTAAGGCTAGGGATCTGCAAATAACACCTATACCCCGAACTTTAGGGACACGGGATTGCCGTGTGCCGCCACCAATCACAGGGATATTATTTTTCCGCAAGTCCCTAATTCATTAACGCTAATTATTCTAAGCCATGGTCGTTTTAGGGGATTGCAACGGTGTGCACTGATCCTCCTCCAGGTAGGATGAGCGCGATGCCTAGGTGATTGAGTAGCTACTGAGGTACTTTACAAAGCGTTTGTAAAGGAAATTCATAGTTATATGAAGATCCCTCATAGATTGTGATCGGTAAAACAAGCTGGGGAACCCTAGTCCAATAGCCCGTAACCTCTTTTGATAAACGATTCAGCCCATGTTGGGCAGCGATCGCCAAGCCCTACAGTTTTATCCATGACTAGGCAGTTGGATTAAGATTGAATTATAATTTTGTAACGTTTTCGTAATAAATCTCTCCTGAAAGGATTTAAGACCCTATCCAAAAATGTGGTTTGAGATGTTGAGTTGAACTGTCCGCCAGGCATCCAAACTCAACTTCGGGATAGGCTCCGAGCATTTACCTGGGCTGAGTTGCTGTAACTGTTCACTCCCCCTTGGGGGAGGAACCAGCAGGCGTAGCCCGCAACCCTTTTCCCATGGGGGATGTGAACGGTTACGAGTTGCTAATTGTGGTGCATGTAGTTTCGTGAACCTATTGCCCGATTCGCTAACAGAAACTGTGACGCAAGTGTGACGAGCCTTTGGCGGCTCAACAGCCTCCGGTTGAGCGCAACTATGCCTGCTGATGTTTGTCTCAGACCGCCTGATTCGCTTGGACCGAAGAACTATTCCTCTTTAGATCTAATTCCTTGTTAGCAAGCGTGTTTATTACATATGAAGTCGATGCCTCATTCCGCTGCCATTGCCGTTAGTTCTCAATTACCAATGTCAACCCATGATGCCGATTCGTCAGCCGATACATCTGGATCAGAATTGGCTGGATTAAATCATCCTACGATATTGCAATATTTTGAAACTTTTAATGCCGGAGCCTTTGCCGCCACAGCGGCTCTGTTTGCTGTGGATGGAGAGTTACATCCCCCATTTGAACTGCCTGTGGCCGGAGAGGCGGCGATCGCGGCTTACCTAGAGCAAGAAGCCAGTGGCATGGAGTTGCATCCCAAACAAGCGGTGACCCAACCCTTAGACGATGGCAACCTTCACATTCAGGTAACGGGGTATGTGAAAACTCCGTGGTTTGGGGTGAATTTGGCCTGGAATTTTGTGATTAACCCGGCTCAAGAGATTGTGGTGGTGGCGATTAAGCTGTTGGCTTCTCCCCAAGAGTTACTCAAATTACGCCGCTAATTCATAGGCGTGCGGAATGGTACGGCTCTATCATTGATCTGCAAATCCCTTGGGGGAGAAAGCAGTTATCAGTCAGCGCGATCGCGTCACAATCTGCCACGCAATGAACAGCGTAAAGCCCAGATATCCAAAGACGACCAGCCAATCCCAAATCTGACTTGATTCCATTGCCATTGCGATGCCTGTTGATGGATGAGGTCGTTTGCCAAACTGTGATCGCTCCGCCCTAAGAACCGATCCACAAATAGTTGGCAAGGTTGATTTTTATGCACTCCGTAGACGAAAAATCAACCTTCTAGATACATTTTTAGTCACTAGACCTCTTGCACATTACATGAAAGTCAATTATTGGGTTGCCAAGATCTTCGCCCTCACCCTAAATCCCTCTCCCAAATCTGGGAGAGGGACTTTGAATCCGGCT
>CAZJZR010000886.1:0-1949 GCA_964550475.1 uncultured bacterium | reverse complement strand
CAAATGCGTGTGGGAATGCGACGGTTAAGAACAGCCATTCAGGTGTTTGCCCCCGCGATCGCCCTCCCCAAATCAGTCAGCCAATCTGCCATTGCGAAGATTGCCAAACAACTGGGGCGCACCCGGAATTTTGATGTGATGTACCATCAATTGGTGCATCGTTATCAACCGTTAGTCCAGGGAAAGGAAGCCGATAAATTTGCCGATGTGTTGAAAGCATTGAAGCGGCAACGCAAAGCGAGTGGATTGGAATTACAGGCGATTTTGCATAGCGATCGCTACCGTAAATTAAAACGCGGACTCTACGATTGGTTGGAACAGCCAACCTATACCGCCGCAGGCCAGCAATTATTGTTGCCCCTATTTCCAGATTTAGTCTTGCCGTTGATTTCCCAACTGTTCTTACATCCCGGTTGGCTCGTGGGGACAACCTTAGAAACCGGCAAGATTCATCTGATCCCTTTAACGGATCTGGACGGATTACAAACCCAATTGCAACAGTCTGAACTGGCGTTGCACGACCTCCGTAAACAGGTCAAGCGGGTGCGGTATCAAGCGGAATTTTTGGCTGAATTTGATCCCGATCAAGTTCTCCCTGTTGAGCCATGGATGGAGCCATTGATTAACAGCGAGGCCAACAGTCACGCCCTGACCTATGAGGGCGCGATCGCGGAGTTCAAATGGATGCAAGATACCTTGGGTGACTTGCAAGACACGTTTGTATTGCAACAATTTTTAGCCAGTTGTTTAGACCGTCCACTAGCCGATCAATTACCCACGATTGATCAGGCCATTCAAGACGTGAAGGCAAACTTTTGGCAGAGTTGGCAACCTATTCAACAGCGGTACTTATTGCCAGAGTTTCGTCATGGGTTGCGATCGCTGTTTCATCGCCCCTTGGGTAGCCAGACACCCTAACCGCTGATTCCCTAAGCTCCGGTGGTGTGCTGCCAGTGCAGCGACAGAAACCGTTGCCAACACAACCTTTCAGATTGTAGAAATGCCGATTATAGAGATATCGCACGATGGTGGATTATGAACACTCATTTCAGGCGGATTCAAGTCAATTTATCCGATTCACCCCTGGCTTTACAGCAGGGGATTGAGCAGGAATTAGCCAAATTGGGGCACCCATTGCAATGGGTCGTGGTGGATGTAGATCCGCGATCGCAGACCGTTGCCGTGGATGCCCTAGTGATCCCTCAAGCCGATTGGGTTAGATCGCTGGTGGCATCGGGTTTGGCTGGGGCGATCGCCGTGTAGTGGCTGGCGATGACCGCAACCGACAGCCACCACAGGGTACTGATCTCCGGACGATACCACACCGTATCCACTAACCCATGGGCTAACATCCCCACCATGCTGGCGATCGCGGCCATTAACCAAAACCCTTCCCGATCGTCGCAACGGCGTAACCGCTGTAACTGAGTCCACCCCTGGTTAAAGGTCACGGCTAGGAACCAGAGGAAACAGGCAAAGCCGACAAACCCGCTTTCCACCATGACTTCCAAAAAGATGGAATAGGCGCTGAGGGCGGTGAAACGAGGACGGGCATAGAGCGGATAGACTTGGTTAAACGCTACATTGCCGGGACCGATCCCCAGTATGGGTCTGGCCTGAATCATTTCGATCACCGCTGCCCAGACGTTGATCCGGAAGTTATTGCTGCTGTCACCCCGCCCAACAAACATGCTGGCCACGCGATCACGCACGGGAGCGACAAACAGCATCGCCAACACCAGCACCCCGACAAACCCACCCAACAGGATGGGCAAAGCCAACGTGCGCCACGGTTGGGGTAAATGTACAGTACCCCACGCTACTAGCAATATGCTCATCACCAACAGCGAGGCGACCATACCAATCCAACCGCCCCGTGAGTAGGTAAAGACGAGGCAACTAGCATTGGCCAGCACCATGACCGTTGCTAATGCCTTTGGCCCCCAACC
>CAZJZR010000885.1:0-1951 GCA_964550475.1 uncultured bacterium | reverse complement strand
TTTTTGTTTCAGCACTTGCAGCCCGATGCGTTCGACAGTGCCGTGGAGGGTGGCGGGGAAGGAGTCGCTGGTGAAGCGGACGCGCTGACCGGGACGGACGCGGTTGACATCGCTTTCGTACACTTCCACCACGGCGTACATTTGTTGGGTGCGTCCCATGTCTACGATGCCGTCGGTGCCGACCAGTTCACCGGGGTGGGTGTGGACTTTGAGGATTTGCCCGTCTTGGGGAGCTTTGACGTAGGCTTGATCCAGGTTGGCTTGGGCTTGTTTGACCGCAGCCAGGGCATAGCTGACTTCGGTTTCCGCCGCTTGCACATCCACCGGACGGACTTCGGCGATCCGGTTGAGGGTGGCGCGGGCTTCCTGTAACTGTTGCTCACGGGCGAGGCGGGTGCGGGTGAGGGTGGCTTGGGCTTCCCGCAGTTTTTCTTGGGTGGTGTCGAGGGCGAGGCGTTTGGTGTCGCGCAGGGAGGCGGAAATCGCGCCGCTGCGGTACAGGTCTTCGTAGCGTTGGTCTTCGGCTTGGGCGTTACGGAGTTCTGCGGCTAACCGATCCACGGTGGCGGATTGGGCGGCGATGTCACCCGTGCGTTCGGCTTCAATCCGGGCGATCGCCGATCGCTGTGCCTCAATTTCCCCCACCTTGGCACCCGCTTTCACTTGGGCTAACTTACTTTGCGCCATCCGCACCTGTTCCTTGGCTTGGTCAAGTGCCGCTTGCAGGCGATCGCGGGAATCCAGCACCGCAATCACTTGCCCTTTTTTCACCACATCCCCTTCCTTCACCAGCAACGCATCCACCCGATTGCCTTGGATGGAGGCCGGGGGCGAGAGTTGGATCAATTCACCACTGGGTTCCAAACGCCCCAAGGCGGTAACGGTTGGCGTGTCGAGGGTGGCGGCGATCGCCTGATCGGTTCTCTGCTCTGAGAGTTGCACTTGCGACAGGCTATACCACGCCGTACCACTCACCAGCAATGCGGCTGATCCAGTCAGCAACCACAGCTTGGGGGAAAACAGTAGGGAGTGATGGGTGGACTGATCGGTGGTGGCGGCGCGTACCATACAAACCTCCGTGGTGGTGATTGGTAATGGGTAATGGGTGACGGGTAATCGGTAATCGGTGATTGGTCGTAATTGCCCAGGCACCTCTTCAGGACGCGGGCACCGCGCCCCTACAAACCGCACACAGGATGGCCATGTAGGGGTTGGGTGCCCCAACCCTGATGGATCAAACAATCCAGCGTTAATCCACCTGGGCAGTTACGAGTAGTCATAGAAGGAATTGCTACTGCCATTCCCTATTAACTAAACTAGACAGTTTAGTTTTTGTTGATATTATTTAGACTAAACCGGGTAGTTCAGTTTGTCAATTGGCACAGGGTCACCCGGTTGGGTGAATTATCGGCATCACCGCACGGGTTTCTTTGGGAGGCCAAAACGCCATAGATTGGGGATAGGAATGCCCGTGCTGTCTACACACCTCAACCATGCCGTTTGCCTATACCCGTCCGATTTGGTTCCAAGATACTGACGCGGCGGGGGTGGTTTATTTTGCGTCCGTCTTAGCCATCTGCCACGAAGCCTATGAAGCGTCGCTGGTGGCGGTGGGAATTGATTTGCAACGGTTTTTTAGTCACCCCAACCAAGCGGTGCCCCTTGTCCATGCTAGTGCCGATTTCCTACGACCGTTACGCTGCGGCGATCGCCCCATCATCCACCTGCACCCCCATACCCTAGAAGCGACCACCTTCACACTGCATTACGAAGTGCGGCTCAACGACCAACTCGCCGCCAAAGCCATCACCAAACACTGCTGCATCGATCCCCAGCAACGCCAACGCATTCCCGTGCCGGAGGAGTTGGTGCGGTGGTTTGAGCGGTGGATGGTGGATGGTGGATAGTGGATGGTGGATGGTGGATGGAGTGGGAGCGTGGGTGAGTGGGT
>CAZJZR010000884.1:0-1952 GCA_964550475.1 uncultured bacterium | reverse complement strand
CCCAAACGGCAAAGTACACGCCTTTTACGCCATTGACTTCGGTGAGGTGGGCACCTAGTTTTTCGTAAATCCGGTGGTGGTTGCCTTCGGAAAACAGGTGTACGTCGAAGTCGGTCAGTTTGGGCGATCGGAAGGCGTAGGGATCGTAAATCACCCGTTCGTGATCACCTTCTTTGATCCGCAGTTGATAGTTGGAGAGTTCTGGGGTGTCGATGACACACTCAAAGAAGTGCGGATCGTAGGCCGAGGTCATGGGGTAATCTTGGCGGCTTTCCGGCAAGACCACCGCAGCGGCACTGGCGTTAGGAAGGTAGGCTCGCACCGCCCACTTGGTTTTCCCCCCCTCTTCCACGGGATGGGGGCCGAGCACTGCAAATGGGTCTTGGTGTTGGTTCCCAACAATCCAATTGACTTGCTCCTGGGCAACGGTGATGGCCATAAAGCACCTTGTTATAAATAAACGGTAACTAGAGATAACAGAGAAACTGTTATCTAATGTAGAGTCTTTTGCTCCCATTACTGCGAGTTAGTGGTAGAGATCCGATCGCGATCGCGGGATAACGGGGTCACGAATTGGCAATTGCTGGGTGATGAATTGGTCAATTGTCCACTTGGGAGGGAACACGGATCGGCACAGGTGGCACTGCGGGATCGCCTGTTACTGAGGCCAATCTGGCTTTAGATGGATGTTGACGTATCTTTTTATACGCAGAATTCCGTTAAAAAATACGGATTTCGCCCAAATCTGGTTGGGTCTCAGCAAAATCAATTCAGATGGTTTAGGGGAGTAGACGGTTATCCTCTCGTCATGGGTTAATAATAATAGAATTGTTAAATTAGATAGCCACGGTTACCCAGTGACTACGGAAGCAATCACCGATCGCGTTGTCAGATTTTTGCCATTTTTTTCTGCGATAAATCAATAGTAGGCAGCGATTAATCCATCGGTGTTTGCTGATCACGCCCCCCGCGTTTGCCTGTAAATTCGATGACCACAGGAGAGGCGGAGTCGGGGTTGATCATGATTTGTCCAGTCAGTTCAGCCGTGACCATTGTGGCTGGCTGCTGTTCAGCAGGATGGCCATTACCGATGACTTGAGCCGGATTGGATTTGCTATGGTTGGTGAAACGACTGACCTTCGCAATGATTTTGAGCGGCATGGGCGATCGCTGTGCCTGATCCATGGGGCGATTGTCCACTGCTGGGCTAATCGTCGCAGGATCAGCAACCATCCGATTCCCTGCTAGACCCTGCCCCCCCTGACTGACTGAAACGATTGGCCGCCCTAACGGCGGTAGGTGGGAGACTGCAACCCACTGCAATCCACGTTGGTTCACCTCTGCTAACAACCTCTCAATTGACCCTACAGCGCATTGAATAAATGATGGAGCATCACCACTTAAAACCAATTGTCCTTGTTGCCATTGACCAGACAGGGGTGGTCTGGTATCGCCCCTCTCGCCACCATCCTCGGTCTGTGGGGTCGGGTTGGCTAGTGACAGACTCCCATTCAAATAAACGCCGGATTGCAGGATGTCTAACACCATACCTGCGGCAGGAATGCAGGCAGGTGGCTCGGTGGTCGTGAGGTGGTATTGCCCTGCAATGCGTTGCGGTGCTTTGAGTTGGGTGTTGCCGTAGTGGGTCACAAGCTGAAAAATGCCAATGCCAATCCCAAAGGATGCCACGTATAACACGAAAAACCGTAGGTTGAGCTTAAAGGGCATGGCAGCGGTTGGCGTTGGGGCAAGCGTTCTGGTGGCATCGGCGATCGCGTGAGGGACTAGCGGAAACATCATATTCCCGCGATCGGTGTAGGGACACGGCATTGTGTCAGCGGTTGTAACGTTAGCTCTCCAACCTTGCCAATCAGTGATGCCCTTCCGAGACATGAATGGTTCGTTTCGTCGATCTAAGCCATAGCGATAGATCTTTGTAGGGGCGGGTTTTG
>CAZJZR010000883.1:0-1953 GCA_964550475.1 uncultured bacterium | reverse complement strand
GTCCTAGAAGGATAAAACCTCAAAGCCTTTAAGGGTAAGGCAAAATCCTTGATATCTCTTAAAGCCGATGGCGGGATTTGAACCCGCGACCGCTCGATTACGAATCGAGTGCTCTACCACTGAGCCACATCGGCAGCTAATCCGAGAAATTAATCAAACGATCGCTTTGACCCAACTATAACCTAGGGTCAACCGACGTTAACAACCATTTAGTATAGCAGGCAGACTCCCCTTTGGCTGGTGAAATTGAGCTATCAGTTCGTAACCGTTCACTCCCCGTCAGGGGAGGAACAAGCGGGCGTAGCCCGCAACACTTTTCTTATAGGGGGATGTGAATGGTTACATCAGTTCAAGTGGTGATCTTTGCGGCTACGGCAACGATTTGAGCTAATTTGTCTGCGGCTCCAGGTTGGCCTCGGACTTGACGCAGGCGATCGCGAATGGCCTCTAGTTTTTCTGGATGTTCTAGCCAATCCAGTGCCATCGCTGCTACGTCTTGGGGGCGTAAGCGTCCGAGCAGTTCGGGCACAATCTGTTCCTTGGCCCAGATGTTAGGCCATGCCAGTAGTCCCAAGCGGCGGATCGCCCAATGGTTAATCACCCGCGCAAACAGGGAACCAACACCGGGCAGATTGGCCAACAGTCCGGGAATGCCATCCCAGGCACGCATTGCATCGATTTGCTGGGTGGGTAGGAGCACCAGCATTGGGACGGCAAGGGAACCGAGTTCAGCGGTGTTTGCACCGACGGTGGTGAGGCAGAGGCGGCATTGACGCAGCAGGTCATAGGCTGGGAAAGCTGTCCACAGGTCAATGGTGAGACCGGAGGGGGTTTGCAGACAGGGATGTTCTACGTCTGGGGGGAGGCGCAGGATGGCGGTTTGCCCTTCGACAAGGGGGATGACGGGGTTAAGTTGGGGGTTGGCGTAGCGGGCGAGGTTGGGCAGTTCCAGGTTGGGGGCGACGGGAATGATAAAGCGTGTATGGGGACGGACGGCACGGATGTGTTCCGCGATCGCCACCATCAATGGTACTCCTTGGGTGAGTTTTTCCGGTTTGGAACCGGGGAGGATGCCGATGAGTTCTGTTTCAGTTTGGCAGAGGTGGGATGGAAGTGTGGCAATGGGAGGGGTATTTACGGCTCCGGCTTCCGCCATCAGGTCACCGACGACGGTAAATTTGTGGCGGTAGTTGGGGGGAATGGGGGCGATCGCGTTCGGGTGCATCACCCCGAAATAGTCGATCCACCGCCACCAGCGGGCTTCCCACTCAGCATAAATTACTGTGCGATAGCCCAAGCGACGACCAATCACGAGGGGGAAAAATTGATCGCCACCCAGGAATAGCACTACGCCATTGGGTCGCCAGTCCCAGTCCGCTACGGTTTTACCCCACAACAAAAATGGGAAAAAGTCCTCCACTGTTTGGATGCGGTCGATCTCTGGATAGGTGGCGGCGATCGCCCCTTCTTTACCCGTGGCGTGGGGACAAGGAGATAAAACGAGGGAAATCCGAGCGATGGCGCGATCGTCACCCAACCGTTGCCGCAACGCTTTGACAACGGGGCGCACCCAGGTGGACAGTTCACCAGGGCCATTGGAGAGAATCAGAATATCAACAGGCTGCATGGGCTGCATGGACAGTGGCAACCGACTAAAACATACCCTTGATACTGTAATCGACTTTTGCCTCCACAACCGCCAGTGATTGGAGCAGTTATTGGCGATCGCGGCTCCCTAGCTCTAAAACTTGCGCCCGCCTACCGGAATTACGGTTAACTGAGCCAGATCTACATCATCCAAACACCGCACATTGATCGCCGCTTTCCTCACCCCCGCTGGATCCGAGCCAAACCCAAATGGGGCACAGCCACAGGTGGGGCAAAAGTGATGCTGAATCACATGCTTGTTAAACGTATAGGTCGCTAAGGGCGCGTCCGGGGTGGTGCGCTGCA
>CAZJZR010000882.1:0-1953 GCA_964550475.1 uncultured bacterium | reverse complement strand
CTTTGTTCACGTAGTCGCGGTTTTAACCGCCAGACACTTTTCAAACACCCTCTAAAACCACCAGTTGACAGAGCACTAGCGTTGCTGATGCCACGACAAAACTTGCCCCCACCGGGATCGATTGCTCTGGCTCAGATCTACGAAAGCAACCAGTTGGCGTGCTATTCTGCATTCGGTCTATATTTTTTGATCATTATTCTGATCACGATGCATGACGGAGCGGATTGACTCGTTAAAGGCTGGGGCGTTAGGGGCGATCGCGGCTGGGCTAGGGTTTAGCCTGGTGGTGTTGGCACAGTCGTGGTTATTCGTGCCCTTGGGATTGCAATTGCAATTGGGATTGTCGTCGTGGGACGGCTGGCAACTGGGTCTGGCAATGGCGATCGCGCTGTGTTCGGGGGCGTTGTTTGGCATCACCTACCGCTATGTGGTGCGTCAGGATGATAATCCCCACTTGCGGAGTGGCGCGATTTTGTCCTTTGGCTTGGTGCGAGGATTAGCACAGGTGGACGGGGGGCAACTGTTGCAGGGAAATGTGTGGCCAGCCGGAATCGGTGTGGCGGAAAGTTTGTGGTTATTTGCGATCGCGGCGACAGTAATTGATTGGGGGATCGCCTGGGGCTGGCTGAAACCACAGAAATGACTTTGAGCTGCTTGCGGTGGCGTGGGCATCGCTCACTCCACATAATAATCCCCCTAAGGAGAAAACCTCAGGGGGGACATTTGGCTTGATTTGTCCAATGGAGATGATCCACTACAGATTGATTTAACCGATGGAACTGAAGACTCAGCCTGATCGGGTAACACAGATTTGGAACTATCCCATCGCGATCGCCAACATCGCCATAATTGTGACAGTATTCACTCACGTAATCATCTCGAATATTACAAATCTTCCCAACGAGAATAGGGTTCACCTTCAAACGGTTGAGTGCCAATAGATGGCACTTCTTCGGTTGTGGTAAAAGTCCGTGCAGCCGCTTCCGTAATGTAACGAATAACGTCATTAACCAGTTTGGAAATATTCATAAAATAATCTCCTTTTGGTGATTTCCTCGACTTGCGTCTGAGGATTTAGACCTGATAGTACACTGCCTACCTTGATAATATGGGAAAGTTCAGGCTTAAGCAAAAACATCTATCATTCTTAATACAAGTCCAATATAATTTCGCGGGTATTTTGTCTGTTATAAGCATGACTAAATCCTTGGAAAATCAAATAAAATTACCTGATTGATTAATATTAATTTTTGTTTTTATTCGCGGAGTATTTGCTCGCAACTTTGTACTAAAAAGCAATGAATCAACCTTGGACTGTTGAATGATTGCAATAAAATCGAGTCAAATCTAAACTTTAATTGCAGTCAGGTTAAGCGACTGTTTTAAAAGTTGGTTTTATCTGCGCGGAATATACAAAAAATCAACTTTTCAATCACCCATTTACTGTGGAAATCCCGGAATCAATTGTTTAGGATCATTGATAATCCCATGTGCAAACGGTTGACAATGGAGGATTGTTCCAATGACTCACTCACATCAGCCACATTCCAACCCCTCAATTGATCCCAACCAACCATTTGATCCCATCCAAGCCGTTGATCCCAACCAACCATTAACCAAGCCCGATGAAAGCACGGCGGACATTTTGCTGGTTGCCTTAATGATTTTGTTTGCCTTGACCGGGTTTATTTTGTTAGGGGTGTTTTAGCGATCGCGGCGGCTGGTAGTGTGGACTATTTCCACACCAGCCGCCGCCCTTGCCCAGTTAAGATCTTGCGGTAATCGGGTGGGTAGTGCTGAATCGCAGTAACCGTTCACTCCCCGTCAGGGGAGGAACAAGCGGGCGTAGTCCGCAACGCTTTTTCCCCAGGGGGATGTGAATGGTTACGAATAGCAGGATGACTTGGAACGAAGTCCCAAGTCACCCAACTTCAATTCATATCCTGATTCAGC
>CAZJZR010000881.1:0-1955 GCA_964550475.1 uncultured bacterium | reverse complement strand
AATAGCTGGCCGAAGCCCACAACCTCGCCTCCCTATGGGAGAATAAACGGTCACTAGAGAGTAATGGTTCACACTGGATGGGATGAGGGCATGGGGGATAAGACTGGCGATCGCAGTCTGCCTTGCCTCAGGTTAACCGTAACGGGTTGCGGCCAACCCTAACCCTAAAGTGGGTCATAACGTGTGACTGGTTACACTGTGAAGTGATCGTCAAAGATAATTTTACACGGCTCTGTAGCCTTTACAGGGAAGGAGTTTATGGAAGGGAATGAGAGCAGGCTGGAACCGTTGCAAGCCGAACTGCAAACGATTGGCGCGGCAATCCGCCAAGTGGCGGCACAACAACAAGGTGATACGCAGGGGTTGCTATTGTTGCTACGCTTCTTAGAAGATCTGCACCAGGACATTCGGGATGGTTTGTTTCAAGACTCCTTACCCGTGAATCGTCAACAACTCTATGCCCTCCTGCGGGATATTGAATCATCGGGGGAGTGGCCTTACATCAACCGGATTCGCTTGCGATCGCTCCTAGCCAGATTAGAACAGGAGTCGAATGGGTAAGCAAATGGGTAAGTGAATGGGTAAATACTGGCCCGCCAACCTGCTGTAATCCTGCATAGAATCGAGACACTGTTAACCGAAGGCCATGATGAATCTGGATGTAGATGCTGAAATTCGTCGGTTGTTAGACATCATGCCCGCATCGGGACGGATGAATTGTAAGTTAGTCGCTAACTCCAAACAATCAGTGGCGATCGCCACCCCCTTTCCGCTGCCGTGGACGGTGATCCGCCCGATCCTGATTAACTTTGACCTTTGGTTTGAACTGCCCCTGCCGCAGCGAGATTTGGCCTTGTTACGGGCAGTGGCGTGGCTAGGGGAAATCCGCTGGCTGAAAGCGGATCTCTATCAAGCTCTAACGATTATTGGGCTGCTGGGGACAGGGGTGGAACTGGTGCAGGGGGATGCCTTGGGCACTGTCACCGCTGCTGGACTAACTGCGGTGACGGCACTACAAATTTGGCGCGGCAATCGCAGTGCGCGGATTGAGTTGGCGGCGGATGAGCAGGCATTGGCAGTGGCGCAACGGCGGGGCTACACCGAGGGGGATGCGGCACGGCATTTGTTGGGCGCGATTGAGCGATTGGCCGAGATCGAAGGGCGCACCAGTTTGGAATTTAATGAGCTGATTCGTTTTCAGAACCTACGGGCGATCGCCCGCCTGTCCCCCATCACCGTCCCTGATAGTGTGTTGGAATAAAGCCCCCATCACGGGAGATCCGACTATTCCCAAATCCTGGTTTTCTGGGAATCCCAGCAGGAAACTTGAACTCATATGAACCAGAAACCAGCGATTTGAGTGCTCAAATGCACATCCAGCTAATTGAGATTGCCAAATTTCACACTTTAGGAAATTTCACACTTTAGAGTGTGGTAACTGTCCAATTTAACCCGTGCCCTTCCCCTTCTCCCATGCTGGGGAGAAGGGGGATAGTCCAAGCGGCTATAACTGGAGCTACGGGGTGGTGGCCGTCGTTGCTCGGCGATGTGCCCAGGGAATTAATGGATCTTGCGCTAACTTTTCCGAGACAGCGTAGGCTCCGTAGCGATTTAGGTGGCTGGGATCAGAAAAATAGTCGTACTGTAATGGCCATGCTTGGCTGAGATCGCGGAAGGTGAAGCCAAATTGACTGGCCGAACGACGCATGAATTGTTGAAATTGCTCTTCGTAGTTCCGCCGCACCGGATCGAGGTATTCGCTAGTGAGGGGGAGATTGACAAAGACTAGCGCGACTTGCTGCTGCCGATTGAACAGGGCTAACCGTTCTAACGCCTCGGCCTGTTGTCCAGTGAGGCGGAAGGAGTCGTAATCGGCATCATAGTCACCGTGCACCCGTGCGTAGTTTTGGTAATAGGTGGCGGGATTAAACTGCACCGACAGGGACAAAAAGCCG
>CAZJZR010000880.1:0-1961 GCA_964550475.1 uncultured bacterium | reverse complement strand
AGCAGTCATGAAGCCAAATTGTAAAACACCAATCCTAGTCTACGGTCTAACGTCTCCGGTCTACCGTTTCTGGGCTAACCAGGCGGGTGGGGATGGCGATCGGTTCCCCCAGCTAAACCGCTGGATGGGGGCGATTTACGTGACTCGTATCACCACGGTTTTCGCCCATTGGTCACCGTCACCGCCCCCAGGGCATCACCGGGAATGTCCGCCAATCTCACCTGTGCATATGGATCAAATCACTTCGGCAAACGGGCAAAAGCCAGATGATAAATCCTGTAAGCCATTACAAGCACGGAGTTCCTGAAATGCATCTCACCTATCGCGGTACTGCCTACGAAGTGTCCACCACCGAAGGTCTGGAATTGGTTGAAGTGAAGGGGGCAACCCATCACGGTATTCCCTACACCAGTTACCAAGCGGCACCCTCTACGCCAACTCAACCCGCTAACCGTCGGGTGTATCGCGGTAGAGCGTACTAAAGCTGGAGTTCTGTCACTCGTCACTCACGGGTTGATCGTCACTCTGAAGCTGAATTGATCAACATGACAGGTGTTTGTGGGACGTGGGCATTGCCCACGCTACTGCTGAACCTCTGTTACGGCTGGAGTCCTGTATCATGCGTCACTCACTAATCGACTCGTCACTTCTAATCGTCACTCGCTAATCTGAATCAATCGTTTCTGAGTCAATCGTTATCGTCGTTACAGCTTCCTCTCTCTTCACACTGTTCATCCCGCTGGTCATAGGACTGGCGGGATTTTAATTGCTGGGGTGTCTGATGCAGTCCTTGGTTGAGGAGTTTTTAGGGTTTTTCAGGTGATTGAAACCCGCTACGCCGTTGCCATTGGTGGGTCAACCATTGCCAGCTAAACAAGACCACAAAGGCGGGATTGTTGATCAAATAGCGTTGCCATAACCGTCCCGGTTCCATGATCAACCGATACAGCCATTCCAAGCCCAGTTTCATCATCCAGCGGGGGGCTTGGGAGACTTCGCCGCTGTGAAAACTGAAAGCGGCACCCACGCCCAGCATCACGACGTTGAGTTGGCCGTGGTGCCGTGCCATCCATTCCTCCTGTTTAGGGCAGCCCAAGGCGACAAAGACAACCGGAGCACCGCTGGCCTGGATGCGTTGCAAATCGGCGGTTTCTTCCTCTGGGGTTTGGGGACGGAAGGGAGGGGCGTGGTAACCCGCGATCGCCAACCCTGGAAACCAAGTCTGCAAATTTTGTTGCAACCGTTGCAGCATCGGTTCAGTGCCGCCATAGAGATAGATCGGTAACCCAGTTGCCGCTGCCCGTTCACACCAGGCCAACATTAAGTCGGGGCCATACACCCGCGATTGCTGTGGCCACCCCAACAGCCGCATCCCCCACACCAACGGCATTCCATCCGGTGTTACCAATGCCGCCCCTGCCAACACCTGCCGATAGTGCGATCGCCAGTAGCCCGTCATCACCACATGCACATTTGCCGCCACCACATACCCGCCCGTGCCGGACTGCACCCAAGTTTGGATGCGATCGCAGGCATCGTCATAACTGGTCGCATCAATGGCGGTGGTGAGGATGGTGCATTTGGACATGAGGATAAGGGAGGGAAAGGTCGTGAGGACTGAGGGGTGAGAATTGGGTGGGAATATAGTTTTTTGCTGATCTCGATTTTACTGATCTCGATTTTACTGATCTCGACTTTAGCCAATCACGGCGCATATCAGAGTAGGTGTAACGAGAAATCACGGATGTTGCTGAATAGCAGGATGAATTGAAACTTCGTTTCAATTCATCCAACTCTTAGCTCATCCCTAAATTCAGCAACGCCAAATCAGGCAACTCTGGCGGAATTTTTGAGGTGGAGGGGGTTGATGCAATATCTCAAATCCCTTAGGGGGAGTAAACGGTTACACTGGGCGTATTTCACGTTTGGGGGAGGGGCGGTTAAAACCGCATCTACAAGAA
>CAZJZR010000879.1:0-1965 GCA_964550475.1 uncultured bacterium | reverse complement strand
TCATCCAGCAGGTGATACAGGTTGGTGCCATACAGTTGGCTGGACTGCGCCGCCATCCGGCTGGGTAAATCCGTTAAGCCAATGATCCGAACGCCATGGTAGGTGTAGATTTCGCCCGGTTTGGTGACTTCACAGTTGCCGCCCTGCTCTGCCGCCATATCAACAATCACCGATCCCGGACGCATCGATTCCACCATCTCGCGGGTAATCAACCGAGGGGCAGGCCGACCGGGGATCAAGGCTGTCGTGATGATGATATCCACCTCTTTGGCTTGGTCAGCGAACAAAGCCATCTCCGCCTTGATGAACTCATCGCTCATCACCTTGGCATAGCCGCCTTGGCCACTGCCATCTTCAGCAAAATCCAGTTCCAGGAATTCGGCTCCCAAGCTTTCCACCTGCTCCTTCACCGCCAAGCGAGTGTCGAAGGCACGGACGATCGCCCCTAGTCCTCGCGCGGTGCCGATCGCCGCCAACCCGGCGACCCCAGCCCCAATCACCATCACCTTCGCCGGGGGGACTTTCCCCGCTGCCGTGATTTGCCCCGTGAAAAACCGCCCGAAATTATTCGCCGCTTCAATCACCGCCCGATATCCGGCAATATTGGCCATGGAACTGAGGGCATCCATCTTCTGCGCCCGACTAATCCGGGGCACACTGTCCATCGCCAACACTGTCCCGTTGCGCTGGGCTAACCGTTCCACCAACTCGCCATTTTGGGCTGGCCAAATAAAACTAATCAGCGTGCCGCCCTGCCGCAGCAACTCCACTTCATCAATTTCCAACTGGGGGTGCCGCATCGGGGCACGGACTTTCAGCACAATATCTGCTTCCGACCACAGGGTTTGGGGATCAGAAATGATGCGACAATTGGCCTGCTCGTACAACCCATCGTCAAAACTGGCATTGGCTCCGGCTCCCGCTTCAACCAAAACCTCAAACCCCAGTTTCTGAAGTCGTTTGGCGGTGTCTGGAGTAGCCGCGACCCGATTCTCACCCGGAAAAACTTCTTTGGGAATCCCCACCTTCAGAGCGACTCGGTTAGCACCGGGCGTGTCGCTGGTGGGTTGGTCGTTGGTTGCGCCATTGACGGGATTGGCTGGGCTTGGTTGGTTGCCAACCGTTGACTGAATGGGTGTTTCGCTTGCAGGTTCAACTCTCGCTGTCATGATTTCTCCGTGTCTGCTGGCTAGGTTCAACAACCTATTACTTCGCATCCTAGTTGATCCCCATAGTTCTTGAGCGATCTTTAACTTCTCTTATGGATTCCGGAAAAACGCTTGATCGAGTGATTACAGATCCATACAGCCCTTTGCCATCCATCTGGCAGCGATCTCAGACACATTTGGATACATTCCGCAACATCATGTATCATCAATAGGTAATTTAGCTGGGCACTTTTGTACGTCGTTTCGCGTCCACTTTTTGAGTTAGCCCTCTCAAAATTTCACTCAGGTACGGTTCTATGTCCTCCTCCAAGCCCACTCCGATGAAGCGTGTTTTCTCCACCGTTGCGATCGCGGCCTCATTAGGTCTGGCTGCCATCTATCCCGCCATCACCTTGGCACAAAGCAATCCTGGTCTCACCATCTTCAGTGGAGTTGAGCGCAAGGATCAACTCGGCTACTACCTGGATTTTGGTGGCGAAGCGGGCAACACTGACCGCTATCGGTTGCGGATTCAGGGCAAAAAGCTGCGGGTGGCGGTGAATCGCTTTGCCATCAGTTACCCCAACTACTTCAGGGGTAAATTTGATCCCAAGCAAGTGGAGGTTCTTGTCGGCAAACAACCCGGCTTCTCCTTCTTTAGTAAGGACAGACGCAAGTCTTATAAAGTCTCTGAAGTGGAGTGGGACAAGGAAAACCACAACATCCAGATCTTCCTGCAAGAGCCAGTTCCCGCTGGTCAAGATGTGGAAATCGTCCTCTCCAACGTCAAGAATCCTCCCATGGGCGGGATGTTCTA
>CAZJZR010000878.1:0-1968 GCA_964550475.1 uncultured bacterium | reverse complement strand
AGATATAGAACCCACCGCAGGGGGTGGTGTGCAATTGCGGCAAGGGGTCGCCAAAAACCGACGCATCAGTGTGGACGATGCCGATCCGGGATTGGAAGCCTGCTCTCAATCGCTTCGCGATTGAATTCGCTGACCGCTTCCCTGACTAATTTTTGTTCCTTGACACAAACTACTTGACATACCCATTGGGCTTCCCCATGGTCATCCTCTAACGTTAACCCAGCCTCACCCACGCCATGCCCGGAAAAATGGACAATTTGCGGAGCCAAGTCCAACACCGCCCGTTGCACATCTCTGGGACGCACCGCCCACTTTTGCACCAGTTCAAAGCGATCGCGCTGTTTGGCTCGCGTTAACCCCTCATCAATCTCCCGCACCTCCTGATCCAAACGCAGAGGAGTCGAGTGCTTGGGGTTGGCCGCCAGAATCAAGATTTTTTTGATCGGAGTTTCGCTAGCGGTTCTCGTTTAACCGCCGCCAATGCCATGCAGGACAATATCGGCACAGAAGTGGGATAGCATGGCGTATTCCAAGCCCCATTGCCAGTAAAGATAGCCAAACATCAAGCTGGGCAGGATGTTCAGGACTAAGGTACGGCTAATTACCAGGGGAGTGAGTGGCCAAATGGCGGCAACGGCGGGCAAATGGGCAAGGGCAAATAGCACGGAGGAGAGGGCGATCGCGACCCACACGGCCATCTGGGAACGCGACTTGTTGCTGCTTAATCCCAGTTTTTCTAAGCCCCAGACCAACAGCGTCATCAAAAACAAGCGCAGCAAAACCTCTTCCGTAATACCGCCATAAAATGAGGCGAGTAAGCGTTTCCACACGGCAATACTGAGGCTAGCGGGCACGGGTGGCATCAGCGGCTCGGCTAACTTAGCCAATCCCCAGACCATGCCCCCAGCGACGATGCCACTGACAACCGCCCACCGCACCCCCACCGCACTGATCAGCGGGCGGCCAGTCGCGGCTTGCCGATGCCGGAAGTCAGCGGGGTAAACCAAGGCACGGGCGAGGGGACTGTCTAAACCGCGCGATCGCCCCAACCGCAGCCCAATCCAACTAAGACCTCCCAGCAACACTGCCGCTTGTACCGCTGCCACAATGGCCATGATTGGTAACGGTACACCAGGGGGAGGACTCGGCGGATTGAGGGCGATCATATAAGGAAAGCCAGCCAAAGTGCCCAAACCAGCTAATCCGCCCCAAAATATGGCGAGACGGGTGGTTTTACGATTGATGGGTGTCGCGTTCATAGCGGTGGTCAGGTGAGTCATATGGGTGATTCTCTGCGACGTTGCGCTGTTCTATGCAACCAAGGATAGGAGTAGTATCTCGGATGTTGTCGGTAAAAACGTCCCGCGATCGCAGGGCTTAGATTTCCAATTGGCTCATCCGATCGGATGAAGGGGGCTGAACGGATCAGGGGAAGTAACCGGATCATGCCGCCATTTACGATCACCGCATCACCTGTTGACGAGGCTAAGCCCATGCATACCCCGATCACCTCCAAATTAAATGGTTCAGTGTCTCTATCCGGATCGATAACGCCACAACTCACCAGTGATTTGAGCTGGTTCGATCGCTTGAAATTGAACAAACTGAAGCGGATCCAACAATGGGTTGAGCAGGGGTGGCAACAGGTGGTGCAGGCTTGGAGCAATCCACCAGAGTTGCGGGTGTGGCAACGGCGCGATCGCAGCGGCCAGGTTCACTGGTACACCTATGACCCATATACTAATCAATCTGCCAGTTTTGGCTCAGAAGCCGATGTGAAGGCATGGATTAATGACCATCTGGTTTTGCGACGATATCCCAATTAAGGGATTTATCGATCAATCATCTACCCACACCGCCAACTCTAGGGACACGGCATTGCCGTGTCCCTATGGCTATTACGGGTATTTTATTTTTTCCGCAAGTCCTTAAATGGTCATACCTTAACCATTGACTGTCATCCAATCT
>CAZJZR010000877.1:0-1969 GCA_964550475.1 uncultured bacterium | reverse complement strand
TCGCAGCAACGCATGAGTAAGTACAGTGTTGGGATGATGACCTCCTACCAGAGCATCACCTACAGCGATTGGCTCTGGCAACAAACGCCGGATGCCTTTGGGGTCTGGGGCAAAATTCAGATGTTAGCCCAACACCCCAGTCCGGATTTTTTGCTGCTGTATAACTTCAACGACTTCCAGCCCGCGCCGAAAAAGTCCCGTATTCCCTGGTGGTCGCCACCGCAGCGGGAATTGTCACCGGAGGAAGTACGGGCACGGTTGCGCGGTGTCCCCAAGGAACGGGTGATTTATCTTGTCCGGGAACCGCCCCTAGAGGAATTGGTGGCCAAACGGGCGGTGCATTATCAGGTGGCGCAACGCTACTGCGGCTATTTGTCCGGGCCAGATGACATGGCTCCGGTGCCGGACTATATGCCTGCGATTTGGTACCACGGCAATGGCTTCCGCGAGTTAAATGAAATGCCGCCACCGGAAAAGGTCGCCACCTGTAGCTGGATTACCTCTGGCATCAGTCGGACGGCCAACCATCGGCGGCGGTTGGAGTTTTTGCGCCAGTTGCAAGCCAGCGGGATCGATTGCCAGTTCTATGGCCGGGGCTTGCCGACCTGGGTGACCAGTCAGGGCGAGTTGAAGAACAAGTGGTTTGCCATGGCTCCCTATCGCTATAATTTGGCGATCGAAAACTATGCCGAAAATGATTGGTATGTGAGCGAAAAGCTGTGGGACGCGCTGCTGGCGTGGTGTTTGCCGATTTACTACGGTGGCTCCGCTGCCGATAAGTTGATGCCCCCTGGCAGTTTTCTGCGCCTGCCCAGTTTGGACGAGAAAGGCATTGCCTATATTAAGGAGGTGACGGCCACGCCAGATGCCTGGTATGCCGCCAAGGATGCGATCGCCGAAGCCCGTCAAATCATCCTGCACAAGCTCAACCTGTTGAACTGGCTATCTGAGTTTGTCGAGCGGTTTGAGTAACAAGACCTGACCTAGCCAAGACCTAGCAACCCTGACCTGCTATGAACTACGGGATTTACACCCTCGGTAATGATGTCGTGTTTGACCAACTGGTGGCCTTGCTAAATAGCATCGCCGCCAACGCGGGGCCGGATATGCCCGTCTGCGTCATCGCCTACGACGATCGCATCGAAAAAACCGCCGCCGAAATTGCCACCCGTCCCAACGTCACCCTCTGGAACGACAAAGCTCTGTTCAAGCCCTGGGAAGACTTTTCGCTGCAAGTCTGGCAAGCCCATCCCACCGCCCTGCAACAGTGGCAGGAAACCGAAGGCATCCAAGGGGTACGACGGTTGGGCATGAATCGGCGTTACTGTGCCTTTGACCCCAACGCTCCGTTTGAGAAATTCATCTACATTGACGCAGACGCGCTGATTTTGGATGATGTCACCCCAGTCTTTGAGCAGTTAGACCATTGTGATGTGGTGGTGTATGACTTCCAGTACAAAGACCCCACCCACATTTACAATGTCAACTCCCCAAAATTGCTAGAGGTGTTTCCCCAGGAACGGATTGAGGCGGAGATTTTTTGTGCTGGGTTCTACGCCTCCAAGCGTGGCTTTTTGCTACCCGAACAACGGGATTGGCTGGTGGCACGACTACAGGAGGGCGAGGCTGAAGTGCTGTATCCCTCGGCTCCCAATCAGTCGGTACTGAACTATATGGTGATGCGATCGCAGCTCTCCGTCTGCAACCTCGCCAAGGAATGGCCAGCCACCCGCCGCACAGGGAATGCCGTCACCTCCGCCCATTTTGCCCAACGGGATGGGTTGTTGTACGACCATGACAAACGGGTGATGTACCTGCACTACATCGGCATGTCATCGAAGATTTTTGCTAGTGTCTGTGGCGGCGATAACCTGGATTTTCCCTATCGGGATACCTTTTTGCACTATCGCTTTTTACACGCCCCCGACCAACGCCCTGTGTTTAAGAACAAACCCAAACCCTACAATCC
>CAZJZR010000876.1:0-1969 GCA_964550475.1 uncultured bacterium | reverse complement strand
GTGAGGAGTAAGGGTATATGAATCTTAATGGTCAAGTGAATGGTCAAGTCATCTCTGCTGCCAAGCGGCGATCGCCCAGGGCTGCATTACTCAAACTAGGTTTGTTGTCCACTCTATTCTTTAATCTGGCAACCGTTCTGCTCACTATTCCAGTGCTGGCATCTGAGCCAAATTCTGGAGAACAGACAACAAGAGTTAATCCAGATGCAATTAATCCAGATGTAGCTAATCCAGATACGGTTAACGCTGATTCAGACAATTCCCCTACACAAGTTAAGGTTGCCCCAGCAACAACGTCTCCTGAATCTGCATCCACCAATTCCTCAACCTTGATTGAGCGGATTTCTGAAGTTACTTCTTTTGATCCCACTGCCGATCAATTGCAGACCGAAGCTTCCAGCGATCCCATGGCGCAGGTCACCTCCGTAAACCAACTGACGGATGTAAAAGCGACCGATTGGGCGTTTCAGGCGTTGCAGTCCTTAGTTGAGAAGTATGGCTGTATTGTCGGCTACCCTGACAAGACGTATCGTGGTCAGCGTACCCTGAGCCGCTACGAGTTTGCCGCTGGGTTGAATGCCTGCATGGATCGGATGAGTGAATTGTTGGCTTCTGCCACCGCTGACTTGGTCAAGAAAGAAGATTTGGTAGCCTTGCAAAAGATGCAAGAAGAATTTGCTGCCGAATTGGCTACCTTGCGGGGTCGAGTCGATGTCGTGGAGGCAAAAACCGCCCAGTTGGAAGCCGATCAGTTTTCCACGACAACCAAGCTTTCAGGCAATGTCGTCTTCGCTCTGTCCGACGTGGTTGGAGCGGATAGCGGTCGCAACGAGGCAGTATTTCAAGAGCGGGTTAATCTCAATTTCAACACCAGCTTCTCTGGAAAAGATTTGCTGTTTATTTCCATGTTCGCCGGGGATGTGCCATTGTTCCCCATCGGGGGTTTCCGATTGCCCGCGACTTTCGCTGATGGGCTACCCATTAATTCGGCAGAAGGTTCCCTTGTCTCATCGTTTGGTGCCAACACGGGCAATGCACTGCAACTGTTGTCTTTAGGGTATATCTTTCCGGTTGGACAGCGAGCACAGGTATTTGCCATTGGTGCATTAACCCCCATTTCTGCCTTGGTGCCCACGGTCAACCCTTTTGTGGGTGATCATTATAAGGGCACTGGCTCGCTCTCTATGTTTGGACAGCACAATGCAATTTATGCTTTAGGGGCAACGGGTGCTGGTGCTGGTGTGAATTTCCATGTGAGTAAGCAACTGCTGTTGAGCGCAGCCTACGTCGCAGATGGTGTCACTGCCAGCAACCCAGGGGCTAGTGCGGGTCTATTCAACGGCGGGTATACGGCCTTTGGTCAGCTTACCTGGACTCCCAGTCCTCGGTTCACCCTTGCCACCACCTATGCCAATACCTACTTTAGTTCAGGCCGCTTTGGCTTTAACTATAATGGGCTACCTGTAATGGGTACAGCAGTTGCCAACACCCTAGCCGGACAGACCCGACTCGCTCCTGGACCTTTGTTTAATCCCCCACCCGTCATCGTCAATTCTTACGGAGTCCAAGCATCCTTTGTGGTGAATCCCAAATTTGCCATCAGTGGTTGGTTTGGTGCCAGCTATGCCACCTTAATTGGGCAAGGTGATGGCACAATTTTTAACTATGCCCTGACCTTTGCTTTTCCCGATCTGGGCAAAAAAGGCAATTTACTCGGTTTTGTCGTGGGTGCAGAACCCTACCTGACCAGGTTTCGTGGTGGTAATCCACAGCCTTTCACGACAGATATTCCGTTCCACCTGGAAGCGTTCTACCGCTATCAACTGACCAATAATATTGCAATTACACCCGGATTTATTGTGTTGACAGCTCCAAACCAGAACGCCAGTAATGGTACAGATTTGATTGGGACAATCCGGACAACATTTACGTTCTAAGCTGGACTTGATCGTCCTTTTGATATTAGAGA
>CAZJZR010000875.1:0-1970 GCA_964550475.1 uncultured bacterium | reverse complement strand
CAGCGGCGATATCCGTCGCTGGGGATTTGTAGATTAACTATCCAGGTTAACTGTCTAGATTAACGATGCATTCACACCGTTAACCGTAGGGACACGGCATTGTGTCATCAGATGTAAGGTTAGCCCCCTAACCTTGCCATCAATTTATGCCTCCTATCCTCACTCGTAGAATGCGTTAGCGTTAGCGTAACGCATCAATCGCTTGGATAACGGTGCGTTACGGCGGAGCCTAACGCACCCTACGCCTGATGACACATTGCCGTGTCCTTACAGGCAGCGGTGTGGGTACACTATTAATCTGCTAATCTGCACATCCCTTACCTATTACCCATCACCTATTACCTATTACCCATTACCCATTACCAATCCAATCACCCATCCCCCCCTTGAATTAACTGAATAATCCGTTCAAATTGGTAGCTTTCAGACCATTCCAACAGTTGTGCCGCCAGGGGAGCGTGGGTTGGGGGTAGCTGGTTGACCAGTGTGGCGATCGCTCGGTCATCGCCACAGATGGCCACATCTTCTAATTGCTGCATCCAGTCGGCGGGCAAATCGCGCAACAGGGTTGCCGTGAGATTCGTTACCGTCTCCTCATCTGAAGTCAGCGACTCGATCCGCTGCTCTTCCACCTGTTCCGCTGTGGGTGTGGCATAGATGTACTCCAAGCCCAGGTAGTCCGCCATTTTGTGCAACAGAGCCGCTTCCTGAAAGGGTTTACTCAAGTAGTCATTGCATCCGGCTTCGATCGCGAGGCTGCGATCGCTGCGGGAGGCTTGGGCGGTGAGGGCAATGATGATGGAATGCGGGATGGCAGGTCGATCCGTCTGGCATTCGTCCTCCGGTCGTGGGGGGATGCCGTCCTGCTCCCGCTCCCGCTCGTAGTCCCGAATCCATTTCGTTGCTTCATAACCATTCAAAATTGGCATCCGGATATCCATCCAGGTCAAATCTGGTCGCCAGTCCCGCCAAATTTCCACCGCTTCCAAGCCATTGCTGGCCTCCCGCACGTCTAAGCCAATTTGGCTCATCAGTTTGATCATCAGTAAGCGATTTTCCGGTTGGTCATCGACAACCAAAATGCGGCGGTGCGGTTGACCGGGAACCAAGCCAACCACAATCCGATTATCTGGCTGGTTCGTGGGATCGGAGGCCGTGGTCAGGCTAACGGGGATGGTGAGGGTAAATGTACTGCCCATGCCCAGTTGGCTCTGTACCGAGAGTTCACCATTCATTAGCTCCACCAGTCGGCGACTAATCGCCAATCCTAAGCCAGTCCCTTGGGCTGAGCGTCTACCCGCTTGGGTTTGCACAAAGGCATCAAAGATCAACTCTTGCTCATCGACTGGAATGCCAACCCCTGTATCAATCACTTGGATTTGCAAAAGATTGGTGCTGGATTGAGCAGACGGCAAGTGAGCGGGCAAGGCTTCCGTGGCAGAGGGCTGGACGGCTGGCAAACTCCGCACCTTTAAGGTGACGCTGCCGTGTTTGGTAAATTTAATGGCGTTACCGAGGAGATTGATCAAGATTTGCCGCAGTTTTTGGGAGTCCGCCAGGATGAATTGGGGCACATCTAGGTCAACGTCCAGGATCAACTGGATCTGCTTAGCCTTGGCGCGTTCGGCCAGCATTGTGTGGAGCGAGTGGATCAAATTGAGCAGATCCACCGTGTTCAGTTCCAAGCTGAAGTGTCCGGCTTCGATTTTAGACAGGTCTAAGACATCGTTGATCAGGGCAAGCAGGTGGTCACCGCTGCGTTGGATGGTGGCGAGGTCTTGGCGGAGATTGGGGGGCAGTTCCGGTGCCCGTGCCATGACTTGGGCAAATCCCAGAATCACGTTGAGGGGGGTACGCAGTTCATGGCTCATGTTGGCCAGGAAGGTGCTTTTCGCCAAGTTAGCCGCCTCGGCGACTTCCATGGCCTGACGCATCGCCTGTTCCACCCGTTTGCGATCGCGGATATCCTG
>CAZJZR010000874.1:0-1972 GCA_964550475.1 uncultured bacterium | reverse complement strand
TGAAGTCATGCCTCCATGTCTGACACCAAGCCAGACCCCTCTGGTTGAGTTCCGCGAGGTGTAGGGGCAGGTTTTGTCGTCAAATTAACAATCGTAGCGAGAGTTTTTCTGCTAAACCTGCATCTACGCAGATCTATCGCTGTGGGTTAGATCTACCAAATGAATCGTTAACCTCTGGGAGGGGTATGACTAAAAGTTGACAGAGCATTAGCGCATTTCCCTCGCTTGGCGGGGGCGGCAGGGGCTACCGTAACAGATTTGGCCACTGGGGAGGGAACTAAAAACGCTGCTACGGGCACCCACCAAAGCATTCGAGCCAATGGTAACACCGGGGGCAATGAAGCAATCACTGGCGATCCAGACTCCATTGCCCAGGATGATGGGTTTTGTAATCAGGCCAAAGCTGCGATCGCTGGGATCATGACTTCCGGTACACAGGTAGGTTTTCTGGGAAATGACGCAATGTTGACCCACCACAATCTGATCCAGACTGTAGAACACCACATCATCGCCAATCCAACTGTAGTCGCCAATGGTCACTTTCCACGGATAGGTGAATCGGGCAGTGGGGCGGATGGTGACTCCCTCGCCAATCGTGGCACCAAACAGGCGCAACAAAAATCGGCGCGGCGCGTGGGCGGAGTGGGGCGTGAGCGGAAAGGCGATCGCCTGCACCAACCACCACAACAACACAAACCAACCCGGACGACCCCGGTCAAACCAGGATTGGTCATAGGTTCGCAGATCTATCCAGGCGGCAGCGGTAACATCCGGATCGGCTGCGTCAGAGGTAGGCGGGGCTGGCGGCAAGGGAGTGGTTTGGGGCGAAGAGTCCATAATGCAGGGATGCAGAGCGACAAAAGGATTGGGCAGGCTGGGCCGAGAACAGGTAAAAGATGCCTGCGATCGAGTCTAACAGTTCGACCGACTTCAGGCGGACTCCAGCGAGCTTATCCAGGCTGCTCCCCAAAACACCACCCAGGTTGTAAAGTCAGCGGTGAAATTCTCGAACCGATGCTCCACGCCTGCCGCCACAAAAAACACCATCCCCGGCTCGAAAGGTTGACGTTCCCCGTTGACGATCAATTCGCCCTGACCAGATTGAATGAAATACAGCTCGTCTTGCAGATGGGGCGTTTGCAAATCTTGGGCGATCGGGGCGTACAACTCAACTGACATGGTGCCGTGCGCCAAGGCACAGATAAACGGTTCACCATTGGGATATTTGGCGGTAACTTGACCTGGCAGACGGCTTAACAGGTCGTTCACTGACGCTTTGATCATCTTCATTCAATCCAGCACTCTGCATATTTATCCAGCATCAGTAGATCGAAAACATAGACATCTCTGGTTAGTTTGAGGGTTGTTGTGGCGGCAAAGCCGCCGCCACAACAACCTTTTAGATCTACTAAGCATAGTCGATTGGTGAAATATCCTTGCTGAGTGGGCGGTTGGAGTGGTGTAGGCGGTTTACGCCACCGCAAACAGCTCTATGTGTAGATTTAACGGTATTGTGCGGATTTATGACCCGTTTGATATTTACGTCATCTTGACGCGGTGCCGACTGGGCACATTCCGGACTGCATTCGGTCATTACTGCATTCGGTCAATGGTGCGGTACTGGATGGCTTCGGCGACATGGGGCATTTTCAAATTGTCCGAGTCGCTCAAATCGGCAATGGTACGCGCCACTTTGAGGATGCGATCAGTGGCGCGGGCGGATAAGCCCAATTTGCGAATCGCCCCTTCCAACAAGGTGCGGGTGGAATCGTCCAACTGACACCATTGCTTCAGGTGGCGACTCTGAAGTTCGGCATTGCAACGCAGTTTCAGATTGGACTGCTCAAACCGGGCACGGGCGCGATCGCGGGCTTGCTGTACTCGTTGCCGCACCTCCGCCGACGATTCGCCCCCAACTTGTTGGGTCATTTCCTCCGGCTTCAACCGATTCACCCCCACCTGCAAATCAATC
>CAZJZR010000873.1:0-1972 GCA_964550475.1 uncultured bacterium | reverse complement strand
TTTAGACGAATCTTTTGATTGATTTTGGAGAAAGATATGGCACTTGAATATAAACCTGGAACTGCGTTTCCTGGTGTGATTGGTCGCACGGCTGACGTTTCTACTCCGGCTTGGCCGGAACCAAACCGGGCGAAAGCCGACGCACCGAATGTGTTGTTTATTGTGTTGGATGATACTGGCTTTGGACAACTGGGCTGCTTTGGCAGCCCCATCCGCACGCCTAACCTGGATGCCCTGGCCGCCGATGGTCTGCGCTACAACAACATGCACACCACCGCCCTCTGTTCGCCTTCCCGCTCCTGCATGTTGACCGGGCGTAACCACCATTCCAACGGGTTAGCCTGCATTACCGAAGGTTCCATGGGCTATCCCGGCTCCAATGGTTACATTCCCTTTGAGAATGGATTTTTGTCGGAAATTTTGTTGCAACACGGCTACAACACCTATGCGGTAGGCAAGTGGCACCTCACCCCATCCGAGCAGGGCAGTGCCGCCGGCCCCTACGATCGCTGGCCGTTGGGACGAGGTTTCGAGCGTTACTACGGTTTCATGGGTGGCGATACCCACCAGTACTACCCCGAACTGGTGCGGGATAACAGCCAGACCGAACCGGAAAAAACCCCAGAAGACGGCTATCACCTGACGGTGGATCTGGTGGAAAAAGCCAAGGCGATGATTGCCGATGCCAAACAGGTGGCACCGAATAAGCCCTTCTTCATGTATTTCTGCACCGGAGCGATGCATGCTCCCCATCATGTCCCCAAAGAGTGGGCGGATAAATATAAAGGACAGTTTGACGACGGTTGGGATGCCTATCGCGAGAAGGTGTTTGCCAAGCAAAAAGAGATGGGGATTATTCCCGCCAACACGGTGCTATCGCGCCATGACCCGGATGTGCAGGACTGGAATGCCCTGTCGGACGGGGAACGCAAGCTCTATGCCCGGATGATGGAGGTATTTGCCGGATTTCTGGAGCATACGGATCACTACATTGGCGAATTGATCCAGTTTCTCAAGGACTTGGGTGAGTACGAGAACACGTTGATTATGGTGATTTCCGATAACGGAGCGAGTGCTGAGGGTGGGCCGACTGGATCCGTTAACGAGAGCAAATTCTTTAACAACGTCTCTGAAAATCTGGAGCAGAACCTAGCGGCGATCGACGACATCGGCAGCCCGAAGTATTTCAACCATTACCCCTGGGGCTGGACCCATGCTGGCAATACGCCCTTCCGTCGCTGGAAGCGAGAAACCTACCGGGGCGGGGTCAGCGATCCGTTTATTGTCACCTGGCCGAAGGGTATTCAAGCGAAGGGGGAGATCCGCCATCAATATGCCCATGCGATCGATATGGTGCCAACGGTGTTGGATGCACTAGGGATTGAGGCACCCACGGTGATTCGAGGGGTGACCCAATCGCCCATTGAGGGGTTTAGTCTGGCGGATTCCTTCAACAATGCCGCTGCTCCCAGCAAGCACATTACCCAGTACTTCGAGATGTTTGGTCACCGATCGCTGTATCACAATGGCTGGCGAGCGGTCTGCCCCTGGCCCGGCACCTCGTTTACGGAGTCGGGATTGTTCTTTGGTGCGCCCATCTCCTACGACAAGTTGACCGAGCTGGATGCCCACGGCTGGGAGTTGTATAACGTCCAGGAAGACTTTGCGGAAACTAACAACCTCGCAGCGCAAGAGCGCGATCGCCTGATTGCCATGATTGGCATGTGGTATGTGGAAGCGGGTAAATACAACGTGCTGCCCATCGACAGTCGCGGCACCCAGCGGTTTGCGGTCGAGCGGCCCCAGATTGCAGTGGGTCGCCAGCAGTACATCTATTATCCAGGCACGCAAACGGTACCGGGCAATGCCGCTCCCAGGGTATTGAACTGTGCCCACTCAGTTTCAGTTGATGTCACCGTCCCAGAGGGTGGAGCCGAAGGAGCACTCTTTAGCATGGGCGGCAATGATGGCG
>CAZJZR010000872.1:0-1975 GCA_964550475.1 uncultured bacterium | reverse complement strand
CCGCGACAGCAGTTTCAACTTGTGTATACACGGTAGCCCAAATCTGGGAGAGGGACTTTGAATCCGGCTCCCCTTCTCCCAATTTGGGAGAAGGGGTATAGCCCAAGGGGCATACTCTTCGAGAAGCAAGCTACAAGAAAGAGGGATGTAGCTCGCTTCCCGTAGAGTGGGCAAGGATTGGCGGCGTAGACCCTAATTTGCAAGAGGTCTATTTATCAGGAATGAGTCTGTGAGTTGCGCCGCGATCGCCAATCAAACGTTACGATAAATTAACAGGTGGTTGTTAATGAGGATGCTCTGATGTTTTTTGATGAATTAACCCCGTTGGTTCAAGAGTTGGCGAAGCAACCCATTGCCTTTCTGGGTGGGTTTGTCGCTGGAGCCTTACGCCTCAACCTGGGCGATGACCCGGTGAAAAGTTGGTTAGACCAACAGGTAACCTCCGGCAATTACTCTAGCTCTGACGTGCCCACCTCCAGCCAAAATGGCAAGAGCAGTGGCCCCCAAACCATTTCCATTGATTAATTTTCTGAGTAATCTTCAATTGATGTCACCGCTGAGGTTAATCAATTGAGGCTGATTTATTGATTAATTGAGATTGATCAATACTGAATTGCTTGATCCACGCGGGTTGGGAAATCCAGCCCCTGTTTCTAGTCTGGGTTCGGTTTGTAAGGGGGCGGTTCCCGCGCCCTCAAGGCGACACCTAGACAGTGACCAAGCAATTACCGGCCATTCATTAACTGCTAACTGCGACTGAAGTATCCATCCACTTTCCCTAGGACGCTGCATTGATTACGGGCACTACCCAACTGCTAGGGGTAATTGGCGATCCGATCGCCCACTCCCTGTCGCCAATTATGCACAACGCGGCGATCGCCCATTTGGGGTTGGATTATGTCTACCTGCCGTTTAAGGTGCAAGGGGCGAATTTGGCGGCGGCGATCGCGGGGTTTAGTGCCATTGGACTGCGGGGATTTAACATCACCATCCCCCACAAACAAGCAATCATGCCCTTGCTAACGGAGATTTCACCGTTAGCAATAGCGGTGGGTGCGGTGAATACGGTGTGGCGGACGGAACAGGGTTGGAGTGGCACCAATACTGATGTGGCAGGCTTTTTGGCTCCGCTGGAGGCGTTGCAGCCATCCGGCTGGCAGGAACGCACAGTGGTGGTGTTGGGGTATGGTGGTGCGGCACGGGCAGTCGTGGCGGGATGTAGCCAACTGGGGTGTCGGGCGATTCATGTGATCGGGCGAGATGCCGATAAGTTGCAAGCATTTCAGGCCAGTTGGTATGACTCACCCTTAGCCAGTGCTCTCGCGGGGGTGTTGTCCGTCCATGCTTGGGAAAAACTGCCTGATCTGTTACCCACCGCCGATTTGTTGGTCAATACCACTCCAGTGGGTATGCACCCCCACGAACAGGATTCTCCCTTGAGCGATCGCGAGGCAACCCTACTCTCTGCTAACGCGATCGCCTACGACTTAATTTATGTCCCCAACCCAACCCGCTTTCTACAACAGGCAAGGGATAGAGGGGCGATCGCGATCGATGGGCTAGAAATGCTCGTCCAACAGGGAGCCGCCGCCTTAGAAATTTGGACGCAACAACCGCCGCCCGTGGAAATTATGCGGCAAGCATTACAACAAAAATTGGGATTATAGGCAACACGCACAAATCGTGTGGGTCAGCACCGAGGAAATTACACCTTTGGTTTGGTTGCTAGAATGTTGTCAGCGATCGCTATGAATCATTAGGTTTGGCCATCCAAGCGGAGAACCGAGGAGACTAGCCCCATGCGCTTGTTGCGAGTCCAAGTACCGGAATTTCGTGTCCTCAAAGACGTAGATATTACCTTTGAGCCGGATTTTACTCCGGCGATTTTTCCCTTGGGCAGTCAAAATGGTGGCGGCAAAAGCACCCTCCTCCAACTGATTTTCATCCTTCTCCACTGCCCCTTCCACCCTGAGCG
>CAZJZR010000871.1:0-1976 GCA_964550475.1 uncultured bacterium | reverse complement strand
AGCCGATAAGCGGTCGGTCAAAACCGTTGTGTTAACAACAAAACCTGCCCCTACATAGATCTATGGCTGATCTATGAAAGGAGAGGGGATAGACATGACGAATTGGCAATGTTAGGGGGTTAACTACACAGCCGATGGACACATAGCCCACATCACCGCAAGCGGCTATGTATAGCAATCCGAGTAGCGTTATAACCCGTCAGAGTTGTTCCACAAGTTGAACAAGGGGCTTAAGCCCCTTGCCTGTTCGGGACTGGTTTAGGCTTACTATGGTTAAAAAATGTGAATCGTGACGAGGCATGAGTCCAACGGATGGCATTTGAATCGCTGCAAGGGGTACTCAACGGATTAGAAACCCAAGCATCCTGGCAAAAACGACGGCAGTTCCGTGAGGTGTTGCAACAGTGGCCGGATGTGGTAGGGATGGCGGTGGCGGCTCACACCCGTCCCCACAGTATTCAGCGGGGTGTGCTGAGTGTGGCGACTGCGAGTTCGGCTTGGGCGCAAAATCTGTTATTTGAACGGCAGCGGATTTTACAAAAACTGAATCAACGCCTAGTGAGTCCGTTGTCCGATATTCGCTTTTCTACCGGGAACTGGGCAACGCAGACAACTGGTGGGTTAGAGGGGGCGATCGGTCGGGATCTATGGGATACCCACCCCAGTCGCATCCCCCAGCTACCGGCCAAGGCTCCATCCCCACAGCCAACCCCAGATGTGCCCCAAGATGCGAATGCCGCGTTTCAACAATGGGCGACACGACTGCAACAACAGACGCGATCGCTGCCCCTGTGTCCCCAATGCCAATGCCCCACGCCATCCGGAGAGCTAGAACGGTGGACAGTCTGCGCCCTCTGCGCCACCAAACAATGGTGATTCCGAGTCGCTGACTATGGGTGGCTGGTTTTATACGAACGTGCGATCGCGACTTCCAAATAGCCGCGATCGCACAGGCAAACCTCAGTTACAGGATTTAAATCAAACAAGCTGAGACTTCACAGAGCTTTACCGCACCACCTGTTCCGTTAAGCGGGTTAGCACTTGGTTTGACCGCTCCACAAACGCCTTCATGCCATCGGCATCAAAGCCCTTTTGCGACATCAGAGCCAAGTCATAGACGTGCTGACAGATCATATTGGCCAACGCCGCCGACGGAGACTCGCCCCCGTCTTGGATAATCCCGCCTTGGCTGAGGTTGGCCAAATGCTGAATCAACGGGTGGGAGGTGTTGACTAGCAGAATGTGCTCCTCTGGGAACGGCATCCCCTGTTGTTGGTTCAGGGCATTCATTTCTTGCAAGCGGCGCAGAAACTCCGGCAGCAGCACCACTGCTGGGGGTGTGCTTTGGGGATCATCGGACTTGAGGGCTTCGGTGCGGATGTTGACGCGGGGACGGTTCAGGGCTTTTTCAAATAGCTCCTTAATCGACTCGCTGCGGGTTTTGTTGGTCTTGGGATCAACAATTTCCTTCTCCTTCTCGCTCTTATCCAGCAGCGTGTCATCCAAGTCAGAATCGACGCGAGAGAACTTGACATCGGGATGATCCCGCTCCAGGAAGGTGATGAAGTGGGTGTCGATGAACGAGTCGAGGAACAGCACCTCCAGACCTTGCTTCTTGTGCAGTTCCACGTAGGTGGCTTGGGATGCCTCATCGGTGCAATAGAAGACGCGATTTTCGTGGGTGGATTTGTTGCGCTCCAGATAGTCCTTCAGCGTCGTGTAGGACTTGCCATCCAACGTATTCACGCCGCTGTCCCCAGCACTGACATCCTGCCACGCATCGCCTTCGGTGGTTTGCACTTCCACCTTGGGTTCGTCGCTGGCGGGTGCCCCGGCATAGGTGGTGCGATAGATTAGGATGTCTTCGACTTGCTTCTTGAACTTGTCGTCGTTGATCGAGCCGAACTTGACGAAGGTGCCCAGGTCTTGCCAGCAGCGGATGTATTCTTCCCGATTGTCGCGGTACAGTTCTTTCA
>CAZJZR010000870.1:0-1985 GCA_964550475.1 uncultured bacterium | reverse complement strand
TGGCAGGGGCAGTGGAATTCACCGTTGGCTTCCTGATGTACCGTACAACCTTGGTGGGTGCAGGTGAGGGAAATCGCTTCTTTTTTGTTGGCGGAGATCGCATACACATTATCACTCGCCCCGTAGAACTCGATGCTCTCGGTCGATTCGCTCACCGCCACCTCCTGCACCGGAGATTGCAGATAATCGTTGCGAGTCACCCAGAAGGGCACCGTGCTGACCGTGTTGCCTTGTTGGTAGGTGAGCGATTCAATTTGGCCACCCTGCCAGTTCATTTGGCTGATGGTGGTATCGGTAAGGATTTGTCCGCCATTGGCGAGGATGGAACGGGCGATCGGCTGCACCAAACTGCTGCCCATGTCCTGCCGCGTCCCCCGGAACGCCAACCCCTCCGGATTGCCAAAGAAATAGAAGTGGAAAAACTGCATCAATTCGCCAGCACTGAGGACATCGGGCGAATTGAGGCTGGACTTGGCAAATGGCAAGAAATAGAGATCGTAGAGTCCTTGAGGGAAATCATTCTGCACCCATTCCGACACCGACAGGTGATCCAACCGTTCGTAGCTGCGTTGGGGTTGGAACCCTGTGATTTCGCGGAAGACTTCCCAGTGGGCTTTTTTGGTTAAATTCAAGCCCCAATTAAACATATTGGGCGACGAAACCGCCAAATCCACCACGTTCCAGGGGAAGGCGGAATGGCTGGGGCGGAAGATTTCCGGGCCGTACTTATCGCCCTTATAAACGACTGCGTAGGATTTGAGGGAGAGGAAATTATCGGTAATCGCTAGTTCGTCAACCAGACTATTCAGGTTGTAATACTGGGGGAAAAAGCCGTGGAACCCATGCTCCATCATGAATTGCTCATCCCCGACTTGAATCGGCCAACTGGCAATCTTGCCACCCAGTTGGGGTGCCCGTTCCACCAGAGTCACCACAAAACCCCGTTGACTCAGCTCATAGGCACTGGCTAAGCCCGCCAAACCACCACCGACCACTACGACCGTCTTCGGTTCACTCAAGCGGCGGGGCAATTCCAATGTGTCTTTTTGGAAGACATTCGGCTCCGGTTTGGCAAACCGACTGTAGCCGAGCATTCCGGCTGCACCTCCCACACCGAAAAGCTTGAGCACAGTCCGGCGAGAAATCGGTTGGGAGAAAAGCGAACTAGGATTATGACTCATGAGTGGCCGACGAAATCCTCACACACAAAAGCAGATAAAAGCGGGACAACCAAAAAACTGAATAATCAACAGTAAACAGCCAAGACTCAACCTAAGACAAAATGAAATAGAGATTTATCTTCAATCACTGATATAAAAAATTGACCTAAACCATTACAGGTAAAGCCTTATGGCTAAACCAGATGGATCGGGGGCAAGGTGAACCGGAGAATATAGATTACGTTGCTGAGTTGATCCGATCCGGCATGGCCGGGGACTTGACACCAAGGTTACGACTGTAAAGGTGGTGTAACAAAATCAAATCATACCGTAACTATTCTTCTTATCGGACAGCCAATCCCCAAGTCTGGGTGAAAACCCTGTAAACTCCTTGAGGCTGAGTGTCAATTTTTGTAAACACTCTGAAAATTGCAGACATTCTAGCAGATCAAGCAGGGTTTGATCACCGTTAGCGATCCCCACTGGCACCATCCCCTCGTTCGGGTCAGTTCCCGATCTCATTCAGTTTTCGCTCAGTGGCCAAAATGCGGTAATCTCCAGCATGGTTGTTTACGCCGATCCTCCCTAACTCTTTGACTCCCAAACCCATGAACTATTGGCGCGAAACTCTGGCGATCGCTCAACGCATCCTGATTGAATTGCTGCGACGGCGGCGATCGCTGATTTTCTGGATGATTTTCCCTGTCAGCATTCTGATCATTAATGGCTATATCTTTGCCGAACGGTCGAAGTTACCGCTGGCGGATGCGTTCACCAATGCGGCACCCCAAACCTTGGTGGGCGCGGCTCTGTTTTTCAGTTGTT
>CAZJZR010000869.1:0-1990 GCA_964550475.1 uncultured bacterium | reverse complement strand
CTTTGGCGACGGCTACCGTTACCCCCAGCGGTTTGTAGCTGGCTTGGGACACCCACGAGGCCAGCATCGCGCTAGAGGCTTCCCCTTTCCGAGCGGTGAGGATGTACAGGCCACCACTAATCCGCCCCAAAGCCTTGTCTAGCTCGCTATCCAACGCCTTCATTTGTTTGACGGTGCGATCGCGGGTCAGCCATTGCCCCAAGTCGGTTCCCGCCTCGTCGCACAGTTGGAACGTGGCATCGTTGGGCGTTTCCTTAATCAAAATCGGCGGGAAGGCTTCGGTTACCCCCACATCCTGGAACTTGTTCCGCAGCGGATACACCGATTCGTCATCCCCACCGCCGGTTTCAAACAAGCCAACAGTTTGCTTACTGTGGGCAGCGGCAAGAATCGTGCTGAGGACGGTGTGAGCCGCTTCGGCATCGGGTCCTGTGTGGGGCGGCATCCCAATCACAATCCCGGCAGCAATGCTGACCAATTCCCGCACTTCCGACAGGTCGGTAGTACGCAGATCCATCAGTTCCACAGGCAGTCCCGTCTTGCCGATGCCGTGGGCGATCGCTTGGGCGAGGCGATCGCTGTGGCCATAGTCGGGCACGTAGAACAGAGCCACGGTGGTTTCCGCCTTCGCCTGTTCTTCGCTCCACTGGCGATAGCGTCCCGTCAGTTCCGGGATGTTGTACTGCAACAGCGGGCCATGGCCTGTGGCGATGGTGGCAATGTCGCCCAATGCCTGCATCCGTTTCATCGCCGACAGCACCGAGCGGGCATTCGGCCCCATCAAGCAGTCGTAATAGGTTTTGAAGTCCTGTTCCAACAGTTCCAGGTCTTCGTCAAAGGTATAGTCGTCGCAATAGTGCATCCCAAACGCATCGCAGGTAAATAGCACTTGGGTTTTGTGGTCGTAGGAAAAGATGGTGTCCGGCCAGTGCAGGTTGGGCGCAGAGACAAATTCAATTTCGTGACCATTACCGAGGTCGAGGCGATCGCCGTTCTTCACCAATTGCCGCGCAAACGGACGATGCACCATGTCATCTAAAAACTGCACCGCCACCTTGGAACCGACCACTACCGCATTGGGAGCCAGTTCCAACACATCTTTGACCAAGCCACTATGATCCGGTTCGGTGTGGCTAATGATCAGATAATCAATCTGCGCCGGATCAATCAAACCCTTCAACGTGTCCAGATACAATTGGCGAAATTTTTCGTGGGAGGTATCCACCAAGGCCACCTTCTCGCCCCGAATCAGAAACGAGTTATAGGTGGTGCCGTTTTGCAAGGCAAATTCAATGTCGAAGCGATCGCGATCCCAGTCCAAACAACGGATGGCGGTGGTATCCGGCGCGATATCGAGGGTCTGCATGGTGAGGCGAGTCTGCACCCGCTCAGCAACGGCTGGCATAGTAAACCTCCTACAGGATGACCAATCTGGATTGATGAATTGGCATTTTTACTTATCGTTACATTGTGACATAGTTCTTTGATGAGTCAGCTTAGAGATTTTCAAGCATGACAATTAGGAAAATTTATAGCTTGACCTATACTTTGTCAGGGAACTGTTTGTAGTACTGGCTTTAGCCAGCCAACTGAAGTTGGAACTACAAAGTAAAATTTGTTGGCTGACACAGTATAGGTTCAACTCAGCACAAGCGAGGGGCTTGGCTCTACAGTTTAACGTGTAAAATGTCGTCAACAAAGCAGGGTAGACCTCATCGCTCAATCCGCTTAAGCTCTTCACGCACAACTCTGCGTAATGTTTCCTCTAACGGTTCACGGCTCTGCTGAATATGCAGACGCAAGGCTTCGTTAATCATCGTTTGATAATTGCCGCCGCCTGTACGGTGAGCTTGTTCACGAAACCAAGCTAAAACCTCCTCATCTAACCGAATGGTGATCCGCGTTTTGCCTGGTGGTGTTGGGTCGATCGCCCCTCGTTTACCCTGACTAAAATCATATTCAGCTTCCATACTCATCCCTCCTCATACTG
>CAZJZR010000868.1:0-1991 GCA_964550475.1 uncultured bacterium | reverse complement strand
GATGGGTACATACACTGATGTTAGCGAACGATGTTAAAAACTGTGAATTTTATTTAGCAAACCGCATTGGCTTCGGCGACGCTCGTTGGCTGAGCGTAGTCGAAGCCAATGAGCGTAGTCGAAGCCAACGAGCATCGCCGAAAGGCATAACCCCACACAGAAAACCCGTTCCGAGCTGTGTTCTCAAGTTTAATCAGATTTAATCAGCGACTCGCCGGAGAACTGCCCCACAATCATGCGGTTTAGGGGAGATAACCAGTTATAATCACCAAATTCTCTCCTACCGCAGGGGCTGCTCCATTGGTTCAGGGCAGTGCCGTCGGCTCGAAGGTGATGCCTGCGGGTGCATTTCCAATCCGTACTTTTCTGGTTGATACCGCTGAATGCTGACCCACACAACGTAATCTTTAACCCAATGGGACGCTTGCATTCAGCGACCGTAACTCATCAAGATGAGAAATGCTATAGGTGTTAGTCAGTTAGGTGTGAAGCGTGGACGATCGAATCAATCGTTTAGAAACCATTGTGGGACAAATCGGCGAAGCGGTACTCGCCAGCACAGAAACCATCGATCGCCTCTCCGAACGGATCGATACGCTGGCGGTACAGGTGCAGCAACAATCCCAACAAATTCAGCAGCAGGGCTATCAAATTTTTGCCCTGAATGACGTGGCGCAGACGTTGGCGGAAACTCAAAGTGAAGCGGTGGAACAGTTGATGCAGTTAACCGAGGCATTGCAACGGCTGACCGATGCGATCGAAAAACAACAGGGGAGAGGTTAGGGCTTGTAAAGAAATAACTTCATGGGTTTCATTGGCTTTTAGCTGATAGCTATTAGCTAAAAGCCGATGCCAAATGTTCAGCTTATTTTTTGACGATCCCTTAGCGATCGCCCACTGGCTGAATAAATTGCCCCAAATGGCTGTGTCGCCAGCGGGCATCGGCTTTGCGATCGCTGCGAAACTCCAGAATCCGCATCCCCGTCTCTGGCAACTGGCTGATCCGCTGTTGCAGATGATCCCAGCCCTGGATCAGTTCGTACTCCACCCCATAGGCTGCCGCTAGGGGGGCAAACTCCACCGCTTGGGGCGTGCCAAAAAAGGCTTCAAACGGGGGATCAAACTGGCTAATGGGCAACAGTTCAAAAATGCCACCGCCTTGGTTGTTGATTAACACAATGGTCAGATGCCCAGCCAACTGGGGACGCAGCAGGAAGCCATTGGTGTCGTGTAACAGAGCCAAATCCCCCGTCAATAAGACGCTGGGCACGTTGCCATGGGCGATCCCCACAGCAGTGGACAGCGTACCGTCAATGCCATTGGCCGCGCCTCGGTTGAAGTAGGGTTGAATGGCGCGATCGCCCGGTGCCCAAAACCATTCCATATCCCTAGCCGGGGTGCTGTTGGCAATAAACAGGGGCGTTTGGGGCGGCAAATGCTGCGATAACATCCAGGCTACTTTACCCTCAAATGGACTGTCCAGAGTGGCCAAACAGCGATCCACCGCTGCCCGGACCCGCTCCTCCAAGTCGCGCCACTGTTGCAGATAGGGGGTCGGTGCTGGGCAATCGGGACTAGATGATGGCGCGAGTGATTGTGCCAACTGTTCCACCGTGGTTCGCAGGTGAGTGGCGCGGGCATGGAGCGGGTCAAGCTGGCGATCGCTGGGATCTACCACCCACAATTCCACTTGCAGCGGCTCCAACCATGTCCGCAATTCCTTACTGGTAGACAGTTCCCCCACCTGAACCACCACATCGGGAACCAGTTGGGTGGCCCAGTCGCGATCGCGCAAGATCAAGTCATAGGTGGAAATCAGATTCGGGTTCAGGCTGGCGTAGTTGCGAACCGGAGACAGGGCTTCGGCTAGGACAGGAAATTGCCAGGTGGCAGAGAGCTGGGCGATCGCTCGGCAATAGGCGACGGGATCGGCAGGTTGAGCCAGTCCGGCGATGATCAACCCCTTGGAGGATCGGGGGTGGGGAAGTGGA
>CAZJZR010000867.1:0-1993 GCA_964550475.1 uncultured bacterium | reverse complement strand
AAACCTCGACAAGGGCGTGTACCCGATTTTCATGTTGGATTGGAGTCCCGACTTTTTGGATGCCGATAACTACATCCAGCCGTTTTTGGATTGCAGCCAGGGCAAGGCTCCCAACCAATGCGAAGAGGGCGCGGCCAAACTGCAAGGCTCGTTTTACTTTAGCGATCGCGCCAACCAATTGATCGCCCAATCCCGCCAAGCCACCGATCCGGCCACCCGGTTGCAACTGTTTCAGCAATTGCAAACTCTGGTGGTTGAGGACGTACCATTTATTCCCCTATGGCAAAACAAAGAGTTTTTGTTTGTCCGCAATGGCATTCGCGGAGCCAGTTTAGGCGTGACGCAAAAGCTGAATTTTGCCCCATTGCAGAAGGCATAGGTTGAACCGCACCTACCCCCATGAATCGGGTGGCAATCGTTAGAATGATTAATCTAACGTTCTTGGGTGGGCTAATTTGTCAAGCCCCCTCACTGGTTACGATGCCGATGTGCACCATCCGATGATCGCGATCGCGTGCCCATGCTGTTCCCCTTCAAGCACCGCTGATCGCGCTTTTGTCATCCCTAATCGAGTCCAATTCTGCATTCATTCCCAGCCCATTCGTCACAGGGCAGTTATCATCATGGCTACTACCACGGCTCAGTACAGACATCGCTTACCGCAACTGTCAGATCATTTGTTTCTCAGCGATGGCGGATTGGAAACCACATTAATCTTCCATCAAGGTTGGGAGTTACCAGAATTTGCCGCCTTTGACTTGCTCAAAACGCCAACCGGATATCGGGCGTTGGAAACCTATTTCCATACCTATGCCCGGATGGCGCGGCGGTATCAAACGGGGTTGATTTTGGAAAGTGCGACGTGGCGGGCTAACCCAGATTGGGGGCAGCGGTTGGGCTATGCCGAGCAGGAATTGGCGCAGGTAAATCGTGAGGCGATCGCCCTGTTGCATAAGATTCGTCAGCAGTACGAAACGGAGCAGAGTCCCATGGTGATCAGCGGTTGCCTTGGCCCTAGAGGGGATGGGTATGTCCCCGGCGATGCCATGACGGCAGCGATCGCCGCCGAGTACCATCGTCCCCAAATTGCGGTGTTGCGGGATGCGGGGGTGGATTTGGTCAGTGCGATCACGATGAACTATGTGGAGGAGGCGATCGGGATTACCCAAGCGGCGCAAGCGTTGGAGGTGCCTGTGGTGATTTCCTTCACCGTGGAAACCGATGGTCATTTGCCCACGGGTCAGTCGTTGCCGGACGCGATCTCCCAAGTAGATCGCACCACCAACCATGGCCCCGCCTACTACATGATCAACTGCGCCCATCCCAGCCATTTTGTTGATACGTTCAAGAGCGATGCAGCATGGCTCGACCGGATTCGCGGGTTGCGTGCCAATGCGTCTACCAAGAGCCACGCTGAACTGAATGAGTCGGACACGCTGGATGATGGCAACCCGACGGAATTGGGGCAGCACTATCGGCAAATCAAAGCAAAGTTGCGGAATCTGAATGTGTTGGGCGGTTGTTGTGGCACGGACGATCGCCATGTGGAGGCCATCTGCCAAGCCTGCTTACCCGTCTTCTGGGCGCACCTGTCACCCCAAACGCTGATTGCCACGGTGTAGACCCACAAAGTAGGCACACGCAGCGATGACCACAGCCCCGCAGCGATATGCCGATGCGGTGGCGCGGTTTTTGCTGGCAACGTGAGGCGATGCCGAGTTGGAATTGAGCGTTGGGGAGATCTGGCCAGACCTCCCCAACGCTTTGCGGCCTCAAAATGTTGGACGTAAGATGGAATGGCACGTTAGGCCAAATCCACCATTCATCCATCCACCTATGACAACGACTGCTGCCTCGCTGCACAAATTTGTCCAATTTTGCCAATCGCTGAAGGGTGATGAAAAAGGCGAGTCCCAGATTTTTCTGGATCGGTTTTTCCGGGCGTTTGGCCATGAGGGGGCGATCGAGGCGGGAGCGGTGTATGAGGAACGGG
>CAZJZR010000866.1:0-1994 GCA_964550475.1 uncultured bacterium | reverse complement strand
ATACAAGAAAAGGGTGAGGGCGAAGATCGTGGCAACCCAACAATTGACTTTCACGCATGACTTTCATGCAATGTGCAAGAGGTCTATTGTGCACAACAGGTCTACTATGGACAACGATAGTTGCTGACTGCCAACTATCCGAATGATTGACGACCATGGCCAGAGGCACACAGGGCAGAAAGACAACTCTGCGCTCTGTGTGATTATGCGGTGTCGCAAAACTGATCCGTTATACTAACGGGCAAACAGTATTTCCACAGCGGCGATGGAACCCCAACCCACAACGGTTTTGATGCTGAGTGCCAATCCTAAGGATACGGGACGCTTACGGTTGGATCAGGAACGGCGGGACATTGAAGCAGGGCTGGAGCGATCGCGCCTGCGGGACAGTTTCCGCCTGATCACCAAAACCGCTGTGCGTCCCGCTGATCTGCAACGCGCCATGCTGGACAACAATCCCCAAATCGTCCACTTCAGCGGCCATGGCGACGGGGAAGCGGGGTTGATGTTGGAAGATGAAGCGGGATTCGCGCACTTGGTTGATGCCGACGCATTGGCCAGTCTGTTTGAACTGTTTGCCGACCACATTAGCTGTGTGGTGTTGAACGCTTGTTATTCGGCGGTGCAAGCGGAGGCGATCGCCCACCACATCCCCTACGTCATCGGCATGAGCGACAAAATCAAAGACACCGCCGCCATTCCATTTGCCGTCGCCTTTTACGATGCCCTCGGCAATGGCCGCGATGTCGAGTTTGCCTACAAGAACGCCTGCGTCGCCATCAAACTAACAGGCATCCCCCAAGCCGATATTCCCAAGTTGCATCGCAAAATCGCTCTCACCTCATCCGCCCAACCTGTACGGGCGAATGGCCATATAGCCTTACGGCATGGGCTTCGCCTAACGCCCCTACCACCCCCACCCTCCCCATCTTCCCCACCCACCCACTCCCCTGCCTCTCCCATGACTTCCTTCAAACGCCAACGCTTGGAACAACAGCAAACCGCTCTCCAGTCTGAATGGAACCTGAAGCACGCCAAGCTCAACCAACTGCGAACCGCCTACGCCACAGAAGCCGGAGCCAGCGTTAAGTTTCAATTGGAGCAGGACATCAAAGCGATAGAGGCAGATCTGACTCAGTTAGAGGCCAAGCTAGACGAAATCGAGCAAGCCCTCGCCACCGAACCCGCAAAAAAGTAGACGGGGCAACGGTTCCCGAACCTGATGCAACCGTTGTCCCTAAACTGACTGCCGCCAATTTGGATGGGCGAATGGCCATTCGCCCCTACTTCTCGGCTTACGATCCCAAGACTTGGACAGGACGGGATACGGAACTCGCAGACCTGACCGCAGCAATTGCCGCTGACTGTCGCTTACTGTTGATCCACGGCATGACGGGCATCGGCAAAACTGCCTTGGCCGAACGGTTAGCGGCGGAATCGTTGGGGGCGGTAGGGGCGGCGGTAGGGGCGAATGGCCATTCGCCCGTACAGTATGCCGCTGTGGTGTTCGATCGCGGCGTAGGTAGTGTTGAGTTTACGCGGGGGGCGATCGCCATCCTGGACGCGATGGACGACCAAACCGCCCAGCAATTGCCCGATGACCAGATCTTGCCCTACCTGCTGAAGCAATTGCGGCAAACCCCAGTGTGGCTGCAACTGGACTCGTTGGAATACCTGCTTCAGCACAATGCAGCGGGCGAATGGGAATTTGTTGATCCGGCTTGGGTGGAGTTTTTTGACCAGGTAGTCAGGGATCGCCGCTGCCAGAGCCGCCTCATCCTCACCACCCAAGCCCTGCCAGAGGATTTGACTGCCCGGATCGAACGCCTACCCCAACGGTGGCACGTCTGCCCCCTGGATGGCCTAGCCACCGCCCACTACCTCACCCTGTTCCGCCACTGCGGCGTAACGCCCCAAACGGAGGCGGAAACCAACTGCCTGTGTACCATTGCCACCTACTTCCAGGGGCATCCCTACATCCTCAAAATGATTGC
>CAZJZR010000865.1:0-1994 GCA_964550475.1 uncultured bacterium | reverse complement strand
CCCTTCTCCCAAGTAGGGAGAAGGGGAGCAAGATATTTTCAAAGTCCCTCTCCCTACTTGGGAGAGGGATTTAGGGTGAGGGCAAGGGTAAGCTGGGCAGTTACGATTCTGATTTCATTTCACGACTTCACGAACTTCACAATTTCACGTCTACTTTCACGTCTACAGCACGTTTTTCATCTACACAGGTCTGTTTCCCCGAATTCATTGGCGATTATGCGAACTCACTACTGCGGTCAATTACGAGCCGAACACATTGGAACCGTTGTCACCCTTTTTGGCTGGATTGATCGCCGCCGAGATCATGGGGGCGTGATTTTTCTGGATTTGCGCGATCGCAGCGGCATTGTGCAGATTGTCAGTGACCCAGAGCGTACCCCCGACTCCTACGCCCACGCCGATGGCTTGCGGAACGAGTATGTGGTGAAAATTGTCGGGCGCGTCAGTCAGCGGCCTACGGACTCGCTCAACCCCAAACTGGCGACGGGTGAGGTGGAAATCTACGCTGATCAAATTGAAGTGCTGAATGCGGTGCGGAAACAGTTGCCGTTCCAAATTTCCACCGCTGAAACGGAAACGGTACGGGAAGACCTGCGGCTGAAGTATCGCTACCTGGACTTGCGGCGGGAGCGGATGGCGCAGAACCTGCAACTGCGGCATCAGGTGATCAAAACCATCCGGCGGTATTTGGAAGATAGTCAGGGGTTCATGGAAGTGGAAACCCCCGTCCTCACCCGCTCCACCCCAGAAGGGGCGCGGGATTATCTGGTGCCGTCCCGCGTCAATCCGGGCGACTGGTTTGCTTTGCCGCAATCGCCGCAGTTGTTTAAGCAATTGCTGATGGTGGCAGGCTGCGATCGCTACTACCAAATCGCCCGTTGCTTCCGGGATGAAGACCTGCGGGCCGATCGCCAACCGGAGTTCACCCAACTGGACATGGAAATGAGTTTCATGTCGCTGGATGAGGTGTTGGAACTGAACGAAGGCTTAGTTTGCCACATTTTCCAGCAGGTGAAGGGCATTGATCTGCCGCGCCCGTTCCCGCGCCTTACCTATGCCGAGGCGATGGATCGCTACGGGTCGGATAAGCCGGATACGCGGTTTGGGCTGGAATTGGTGGATGTGTCCGATCTGTTGGCAACCAGCGGCTTTAAGGTGTTTGCCGATGCCGTCGCCAAGGGTGGATTGGTGAAAATCCTGCCTATCCCTGGTGGTAACGATGCCATCTCTAATGTGCGGATTAAACCGGGTGGTGACCTGTTCCAAGAGGCGGCCACGGCGGGAGCCAAGGGTTTGGCCTACATCCGCGTGCGGGAAAATGGCGAAATCGACACCATCGGCGCGATTAAGGACAACCTTACCCCAGAGCAAAAGCAGGAATTGCTGCAACGGACGGGTGCCCAACCGGGTCATCTGCTGCTGTTTGGGGCGGGGCCAGCGGATATGGTCAACAAAACGCTGGATCGGTTGCGGTTGTGTTTGGGCAAGGAGTTGGGCTTAATTGACCCCACCAAGGTGAACCTGTTGTGGATTACCGATTTCCCGATGTTTGAGTGGAATGCTGATGAAAAGCGGTTGGAGGCGTTGCACCATCCGTTCACTGCCCCCAAGCCCAGCGATCGCCACGACCTCAAAACCGCCCATGCCCTGGCCTATGACTTGGTATTCAACGGCTTTGAAGTCGGCGGTGGCAGTTTGCGGATTTACCAACCGGATTTGCAGGCGGAAGTGTTTGCCACCATTGGTCTCAGCGACGAGGAAGCCCGCGAGAAATTTGGCTTTTTGTTAGAGGCATTTGAATACGGCACCCCACCCCACGGCGGCATCGCCTACGGCATCGATCGCCTCGTCATGCTCCTAGCCGGAGAAGAGTCGATCCGCGATGTGATCGCCTTCCCCAAGACCCAGCAAGCCCGTTGCCTGCTCACCGAAGCTCCCTCTGGAGTCGATGCCAAGCAGTTGAAGGAGTTGCATGTGGCTTCCACCCACCAACC
>CAZJZR010000864.1:0-1998 GCA_964550475.1 uncultured bacterium | reverse complement strand
TCAGCGTTTACCTCGACATTAGCGATGAAGTCAAGGTGGCGTGGAAGATTCAGCGGGATATGGCTGAGCGCGGCCATGGCTACGATGACGTAATCGCCGCCATCAACGCCCGCAAACCCGACTTTTCCGCCTACATCGATCCGCAGAAGGAATTCGCCGATGTGGTGATCCGGGTACTGCCCACCCAACTGATCAAGGACGACACCGATCGCAAGATTCTGCGGGTGCAAATGATTCAACGGGAAGGGGTGAATGGGTTTGACACTGCTTACCTGTTCGACCAAGGCTCCACCATCAACTGGACTCCCTGCGGTCGGAAGCTCACCTGCTCCTATCCCGGCATCAAGATGTACTACGGGCCGGATAGCTTCTACGGCAATGAAGTGTCGATCCTGGAAGTGGATGGCCAGTTCGAGAACCTGGAAGAAATGATCTACATCGAAAGCCACCTCAGCAACACCTCGACTCGCTACTATGGCGAAATGACCGAGTTATTGCTGCAACACCGCAACTATCCCGGTTCCAACAACGGCACTGGCTTGTTCCAAGTGTTGACGGGATTGAAGATGCGAGCTTGCTATGAGCACCTGACCCAGAAGAAGGTAACGGTAGCAGCGGCGGCGGTTTAATCGCAAGTGTAATCGCAATAAGTCACGATAACGTCAACCGTAGGGTGATTCACCCTACGGTTTTTTAGTATTTGTTTTTTATAGCCGCTTGCGGTGGTGTGGGCATCGCCCACATCACCGCAAGCGGCTATATTTTCAGCATCGTAAACAACAATGAGGCTGGGGCATCTGGTTGGATGACCCAGCCTCATGTTTTCAAGGTTGCACGACCTGATTTTGCTTACGCAGGCAGGTTTTGGGCAACGAAATCCCAGTTCACCAAGCTATCCAGGAAGGTTTGGATGAAGTCGGGACGACGGTTTTGGTAGTCGATGTAGTAGGCGTGCTCCCACACATCAATGGTCAACAAGGGGACTTGACCATGCACTAAGGGGTTTTCGGCATTGGAGGTCTTGGTGATCTTCAGGGTGCCAGCATCGGACACCAACCACGCCCAACCGCTACCAAATTGGGTGGTTGCCGCAGTTTTGAATTCTTCCTTGAACTTGTCAAAGCTGCCAAAGGCGCGGTCAATCTTTTCCGCCAACATTCCAGAGGGGGCACCACCGCCACCGGGCTTCATGGAACTCCAGAAGAAGGTGTGGTTCCACACTTGCGCCGCGTTGTTAAAAATCCCAGCCTTAGCGGGATCACCGAAAGAGGCTTTAATCACCTCTTCTAACGACATAGAAGCCATGTCGGTGCCTTCGGTCAGCTTGTTGAGGTTGGTCACGTAGGCAGCGTGGTGCTTGCCATAGTGAAATTCAAAGGTACGAGCTGACATATAGGGTTCTAATGCGTCAGTCGCGTAAGGTAAGGCGGGTTGAGTAAAGGCCATGAGTGAGTGTACTCCTAACTGGATTGCAAACTTAGTTGTTGGTTGACCATGCAATGACATACAACGTTGGGATGTCGTTACACTGCAACCACTCTGCGTAAGTGGCGATACAGAAATTAACAATTATGATGGTATCTCAAAACATGCCTGATCGGTGATGGCGGTATGGCAATGGCGGGTCAGTCCGTCAATTCAGCCAACTGTTCCACCACCGAGCTAGGGCAAACCGCAGGAAGACATAAACCGAAGGCTGATAATACTCCACGGCCAACCAGCCCACCATCCCTAGATGTACCCCAAAAGTCAGGCCAATCCACGCCAACGGTACCCAACTGAGCGGCGCGTCCGGTAAGGGTGGAAAGATGTAGTAGGCTAACCCGACGATCGCCGTTGGCAACACCACCGCGATCGCCCCCAACATCCACAGCAACACCGATAGACTGTGATCCTTTTGCTGACGACTGCGCCACGTTTGCCCTGTCCACAGCCACATCATCGGTTGGGGACTGTCGGCCATTTGCAGCACTTGCTCTTGCAGGTTGGCGGTGAACA
>CAZJZR010000863.1:0-2005 GCA_964550475.1 uncultured bacterium | reverse complement strand
AACGGCACCGATCGCCCCATCGGAAATCGGCCTGTTGCGGGCGATCGCCCAACTGCACCAGACCTATATCGTGGCGGAACATCCCGGTGGACTGTGGTTGGTGGAACAACACATTGCCCATGAGCGGGTGTTGTATGAACAAATCTGCGATCGCTGGCAACTCGTCCCCCTCGATCCACCGCTGATCCTCAGCCACCTCAGCCCCAGCCAACAGGAACAACTGGAACGCATCGGCATTCCCCTGGATGCCTTTGGCGATCAACTGTGGGCGGCGCGATCGGCTCCGGCACCCTTGGCGGCGCGATCCGATTGTCTTGCCGCGTTGCAAGAACTGAGTCTCTGTCGCGATCTGCAAGCGGCACAGGTCGCCACCGCCTGCCGCAGTGCCATCCGCAACGGCACCCCCCTCACCCTGGCAGAAATGCAGACACTGCTGAATCAATGGCAGCAGACGCGCCAACCGCGCACCTGTCCCCACGGTCGCCCGATTTACCTTTCCTTAGAAGAGTCCGCCCTCGCCCGGTTTTTCCGTCGCCATTGGGTGATTGGCAAAAGCCATGGCATCTAAACGCTATCCCTAGCGCGATCCCGCAGTGATTTGCCAATTTGTCCCGGATTAGTGTGTGTGGACTTAAATGATTGGGTTAATATATGTTGGTTCTTCAGCCCGATGAAGTGTTCCTCTTGAGAGATGTTTTGCAGCCATAATGACCGACGCTTTTGCCACTCCTAGCCCTGTGGAACCTGACCAGTCCGACTCGCCGCCTGCATCGCCGCCAATGGATGCCGATCAAGCGGATACTCATCCACAGGCTGAATCCACAACGGAACAACTCGGAGCCAACGAACCAACTGCCGAGGTCGCAATCCCGGTTGCTGCTGCGGTGGATGCGCCCAGCGATCATCCCAATGACAGTCCGAGCGATAGTCCAAGTGATACTCCGAGTGACCAGTCGGATGATGGCTTTGACCTGAATTTTGGCGAATTGGCGATCGCCAGCACCGACGAAACTGCGGCTGACCCCACCACCGACACCCCAGAGGCGGAAGCCGAAGGCGAACCTCCGGTGGAACTGCAAGTCAGTCTGCGGGCAGAGGGGGATCACTTACTGCTGACCTTCCCCGCAGAAGCTGAAACTGCCAATGGTTCGTCGTCTCTTCCCCTGGCCTGGATTGATTTGTGGCAACAGTTTAAGCAACGGTTACAGGGGGGCGATCGCTTCTGGCAACCGGGAACCGTGGTGCATTTAATGGCACGCGATCGCCTCCTGGACGCACGGCAACTGCAAGACATCGCCGAAGCCCTCACCGAAGTGCAGTTAGAACTGAAGCGGATCCACACCAGTCGCCGCCAAACTGCCGTCGCCGCTGCCACCGCTGGCTATTCCGTCGAACAACAAACCCTCAGTGCCACCGAACACGCTACCCGCCTGATCAGCAATCCCAACCGCACCACCCCCAGTCCCAAATTGCTGGCGGAGCCGCTGTACTTGCATACTACGCTGCGATCGGGGGCGGAAGTCCGCCATCCCGGCACCGTCGTGATTTTGGGTGATGTCAACCCCGGCAGTTCCATCGTCGCCGATGGCGATATTTTGGTTTGGGGACGGTTGCGCGGCGTGGCTCACGCTGGAGCGGCTGGCAATCCCCAATGCCTGATCATGGCTTTGCAGATGGAAATGACCCAAATCCGCATTGCCGATTTCGTCGCCCTCGTGCCGGAACTCCCCCCAGATCAGCATTTACCGGAAGTGGCCTATGTGTCAGGGGGCGGCATCCGCATCGCCAGAGCTTCGGAGTTCAGCCGCAGCCAAATCCTGGCATCAGAATCCGCCTAAATTGCCTAAATTACGCCTAAATTAGCAGTCTCAATCTTCAGCCTAAATCCACGGATTCCTGCGATTTATCCTGAATTGGGCACCCAACCTCCGATGAGTACAAATATCGTGGAAGTAGTACAAACACGTTATAGTAATGGGCAAACCGTTGATTGACAATTAGCTAA
>CAZJZR010000862.1:0-2033 GCA_964550475.1 uncultured bacterium | reverse complement strand
TTAGCGTCTGATATTCTGGCTACGACAATCGAGCCGACTTCAGACGAGTTAATCCAACTGGTGATCATTGCAGTCATCCGCACCTTCCTCAATTACTTTTTGGGGAAAGAACTGGAAGCAGAATATGGCTTGGACGAGCAAAAGGGACTGGCGACCGAACCAAACCGCCGATCTGAAGCACCTCTTGGTTAGGGACTTGCGGAAAAATAAAATACCCGTAATCGCTGTAGGGACACGGCATTGCCGTGTCCGTAGAGTTAGCGGTGTGGGTACATTATTAATCCGCAAATCCCTTAGCAACCAAATCTCTTTGGCGGCAATCACCGCATTGATTACCTGATCCTCAATGATAGAGCCATGCCTGACCCGGATCCGAACACCGAACTCGCCAAATATCGCACCCTGTTTGCGGCCAATCGCACCCTGATGGCTTGGATGCGTACCTCTCTTTCCCTGATTAGCTTTGGGTTCGGGATTCCTACCATTGTTAAGGCGATCGCTGAAACCCGTATTCATCAGAACATTGATCCGCACCGTTTATCGACGATAGTGGGATTGGCCTTCATTTCTGTTGGCATGTTTGCCATGGCGATCAGCTTACTGGAACACCGTCAACTCTTGAAACGCATCCACAGAAATGACTTCACCTATCAAAGCTCCGCCAGCACTGCAATGGTTGGCATCGCGCTGTTATTGATTGGTGTCATCAGTTTTCTGGGCGTGTTGCTGCGATCGGCTGGCCTCTAATAAAGACAGGCAAGGGGCTGAAGCCCCTTGTTCATCGGTTTGCACTGTTCCTGATAATTGTGAAAACCGCTATGTCGGTCGGTTGATTAAGCATCGTGGATTAAATAACCTGTAATTTGTAGGTTGGGTTGAGCCTTGCGAAACCCAACAAGCAATAAGATGTTGGGTTTTGCGGACTCAACCCAACCTACGGGAGTTATTTAATTCTCATTCCTAACTCAAGAATTGAAAGGAATTCAGAAAAATCGTCGTTTGTCGGGATGGGATGTCAGCACTTTTGGGCGATCGCGCCCCAATCACATAACCTTTGTTTTGTTTGAGGAATGCCCGAAAAACAATCACCTCAGTGTCGCTCTGGTAAAGCAATTCCCGCCCCTGAATTCCTGCTTGTGTGATCGGTTGATTGTGAACGAGCGTGAATTTGGGTGACGAGATCACTTTGTTTGTGATTGCGGCCAGCAGCGATCGCGGATTCTTCAGTTGGTCATTGGTCAGTTGATCGGCATAGCCTACCACATACCGCGTATTGTCAGAATTAGCGGTCAGTGTCCGAAAGCTGACTGCACCAACCTGGGTTGGTAACACCACTGTTTCCTCATTCAGCGTTCCTGGCGGCATCCAAAATGAGAATCCACCTGATCTGAAAAAAACGGGTTGCCAAACCTGAGAATCTTTAGCAACCGGGATGGTGGGATCCGGAGGTTGACGACGCAGGCGATTCTCCGATGGCAACCGCCCCTCTGCAAAAAAACTGCTGAAGTTGAGAGTACCTTGTTGAGCCAGCAAAACGGGCGATCGCGTCGCTGGAATCAGCCGTAAATTTGAATTGATCCGAGGTAATTCTAGCGGCATATTTTTGGCAAAGGTTGCCTCAATCTGCAATAGAGGCGCAATCAAAACACTGATGAGAATCGGTACTAAAGATGTTTGGGAATATTGCATGATCATCACTGATTCAATTCATAGTTCTGTAAAAAATGTCGATCTGAATCTGGCAGATGTTACAGAGTTAACACGATGTGCAACTTTGCCGATCCCCCTCACCCTAAATCCCTCTCCCCCCTTCGACAAGCTCAGGGAGCGGGAGAGGGACTTTGAAAATATCTTGCTCCCCTTCTCCCTACTTGGGAAAAGGGGATGGGGGATGTAGCTTGCTTCCCGTAGGGTGGGCTTTCTTTAAGTTGCACATCACGTAGAGTTAACTATTCAAGTTGGTAATTAGTCCAGAATTACCGCATTTCCAGTTGTGCGAAGCTCCCAAGAGATCCCCTCCGGATGAGGCAGTT
>CAZJZR010000861.1:0-2038 GCA_964550475.1 uncultured bacterium | reverse complement strand
CTTGGATGGGTTTCACATCCTCATCCGCCAACTTCAGCAACCGTTGCAGCAAATTCAGCTCATCCCAGGTCTCTGGCGTGAGTGGATTTTCCAACTCCATCACCTGCGCCAAGGCTGCTTCATATTCCAGCAAGTTTTTCTGATGGTTTTGGTAGGGTTGCAGCAATTCCTGTTCAATTCGTTCGGCTTCTGAGGGAATCAGGCCATATTCATCCCGCCGCAAATTCAAAATTCGGCGACTGATGGGAGAAATGCGTCCCTGATTAATTAAGGTTTCCACCGCTTCCCGATAATGTTCTTTCGCCTCATCGAGGGCAACTTCCATTTCCGGGATTAATTGCCAACGAATCGCTTCGGCATCGTCATCTTTGAGTTTGAGCGATCGCTGGAGATTAAACAACTCAACCCGCGTCCCAACCGTCAGCGGATATTCCCGATAGGTGGCTTCAATTAAACTCAATTTGTATTCATCCAATCGGTCTTGATATTTGCGCCAAACTGTCAATTGCAGCTTAATCGTTTCCCGCAATTCATCGGTGAGTTCAATCGTTTCATTCAACGCATCCAAAAACCGTTCTGTATTCACCGCATTGCGACGATAAATCACCTTGAAAATGTTGCCCGTGGTCACATTGGCCGTGCTTCGCATGGAGGTGGCTCCGCGCAAATTAGCAGGCACCAAATAGCGACACACAATCTCGATCGCCCCATCCTGTTCAATCAATTTCGCTTGTTCAAAATAGTGCCGCGCCTGTTCCAATTTGCCGCGCAACAACATACTGAGGGCAAACCGGACTAGCGTTTGGCGATAGTCGGTTTTGATTCGTTCCGGATTAATCCGATAGGCGCGTTTGTACAGCCGAATCGCTTCGTAAATTTCCTCTGTATTTAGATACTCAGCGGCTAAATTAAACAGCACACTGAAATAGTTGGGATTGGCAGCCAAAATTTGGTTATACAGTTCAATGGCGGCTTCGCGATCGCCGCGATTCACCTTTTCCACCGCCTCTTGATACAGCGGTTGTAGGTTGGGAATACAGTTTTCCAACTCCCAAATTTCAGTTTGAACGGGGTAGCGATTCAGCAACCATTGGTTGACCAATTCCACCGTGACTTTATAGGCACGACTGGTCTGAGATAAGCCTTTGCTGAGCGGATCAATCCGCTGAATTAAATTTAGTTTCAGCAGCCTTTCTTCACCCAACCGAATCGCCTCGGTAATCACCACGCCATACTTTTCTAACAGAGCCAGCGGTTCATCTTGGGGCATGGTTGGTTTGGTGGTCGTGCTTGTCCCAGCGGGTGATGCGTCCCCTGTCGTGGGCTGTTCCGCCTGCGACAGAGCTGCCACCGCCGCAAATACCACCCGTTCTGCGATCGGCAAGCCATCCCGGAACCAGGCCAATCCCGCCTGCCCCAGTTCGATCGCCCGCTCCACACAGGCCAGCACATCGGCACGGGTGACTTGGTGCCGTTCCTGTTCCCGCAGATGGGCAAACACAGCAAAACAGAGGACTTGGGTAAAGTAAGGATGGCCTGCGGTGAGTGCCAAAATTGCCGCGATCGCCTCCGGTTCATACTCCAAAATATCTTGGGCGGGTTTGATGATCAGTTCCTGCGCCGCTCTGCCACTCAGTAACCCCACCTCTTGGTAGGGTGCGCGTCCAAATAGCTTTAATAAATTGGGTAATTCATCCAATCGTCGCCCCACAACCGGGAGTAAATACAGTTTGGGATGGCGATGCAAAATGGATTGCAAAAAGGGGAAGAAGCGATCGCTGGCGGCATCGGGATGATGATCTTCTAAAACATCAAATTCATCAATCAAAAATACTAAGTTTTTATCCCCTAAGGCATGGTAAACCGCTGGCAAAAAGTGTTCGGCAAAGGCTTGGGGATTCTCTTTGAATCGGGATTTTTCTAATGTCGGTAGTGGTGCGGTTAATCCCTCTGGCTTTAACTCTAATTGATCAATAATTTCCCGTGCTAAATCGCTTAACACCTCACCCAACGATTTGCGCGACTGCCCTTCTAACGA
>CAZJZR010000860.1:0-2040 GCA_964550475.1 uncultured bacterium | reverse complement strand
TAATTACTCATCAAAATTAATCATGATTACTCATCAACAATCAGCAAGATTCATGTAGTTTGGCTGAGTGGATGTTTGAAAATTGTCTGGCGGTTAAAACCGCGACTAGGTGAACAAAGTCCGCCTACGCGGACTGAAGAAAATCAAGGGTTTCCATAACCTGCGTAGGCAGGTTTTGTCCGTATAGCCGCGACTTCAGTCGCTAGAGCCACACCAAATAGGGCTTTTAAAACACCCTCTGAGTGGATGCACGGGTGAAACGTCCTGGATGACCAAAAGGTTCGAGTGAGCAAATCCACTACTCCATTCGGTTTGCCAATCTACTTACAACAGATTTCTGGCCATCTGGTACAGTGTACCAACCGAAGAACAAGGAGCTTAAGCCCCTTGTTGGACTGAATTGAGTTGTCCTGAATTGAAATGTGGATGAGCCAAAACCCCGGTTTCTTCAAGAAACCGGGGTTCTAGTAGCCTGTCGGTGAATTCAATTTGGCGGTTGAAACCGCATCTAAACGCACAAAACCTGCCTTCGCAGGTTAATAAAACGGGCAGTTGTACCAGTTCGCGTAGGCGAACTTCGTTTGTGTAGCCGCGAATTTCATTCGCTGGGACAAAGTTTTTCGTTACTCCGACAGGCTGCTAGTACCACGCTATCGGCAGTGGGATACACCCACTGGCTCAGCTATAACTCTTTAAACCAATACACCAATACTCCAGTGGTCAAGTCATTTTCCACTTCGGCATAGCCACTACTGACCATCCCTTTCAGCATTCCCTCCACTTCCGTAAACTCCAACCCCGTCGCCAATACTGCATCGGTGACCGAAATCCGGCCTGCTTTCGCCTGTGCCGCTGCGAGGATTTTCAATGAGGCTTGGTTACGGGCGATCGCTGCCGACAAAGCCGCTGCAATTTCCTTTACCGTTTGCAAATCTTTGGAACTGAACGGTTCACTGGTGCTGACATCCGTTTTCAGGACTAACCAATGGACAGGCTTTTGGCGCAATAGCCAAATCAATCCGGCGATTACCAAGGGAATGCCAATGATTGATCCCAACACCGTCAAGGTCAACACGCCACCGATCACCATACAAATCACTGGCCCTTTGTGGTTGGGTTTGATCGTGCGGATTTGTACATTTTGAATTGAGGAGAGCGGATAGGCTCCGCCATGGATCTCAAAACTGCTAGAGGTGACTCGGATGCCCCGCTTCCGGTAATACAGTTGCCCCGCCATGGTTTCTCCTTACACGCTGGTTGGGTATAAATCGCTGGGATACAAATCCGTGGGATATAAATCCATCACATTGGCGATCGCCATGCGGGACTGGGCACCCAAGGTTAGGGGTGAGGTGTGTCCCTGTTGCAAATGCTCCGCCGCTGCACAACCAATCATGGCCGCATTATCCGTACAAAACTTCAGGGGGGGAAACAAAACGCGCCAGCCCTGCTCTTGGACAGCGGTTTGCAGGTGTTGTCGGAGGCCAGAGTTGGCGGCCACCCCACCCCCCACCGCAATGGTGGTAAACCCATAGTCACGGGCACAGGCGATCGCCCGTTTGGTCAATGCCCGCGCCACCGCTGCTTGGAAACTCGCCGCCAGATCCTCCAAGGGCAAGGGTTCGCCCGTTTGTTGCAACCGTTCCACCAACCGCAACATGGCCGTCTTGAGGCCACTAAAACTGGAGTCGTAGGGATGAAACCCACCCTCCGGCAACGATACCTGTCCTTCTGGCAAATTAAACGCTCGCGGATTCCCTGTCGCCGCCAACCGATCAATCACTGGGCCACCGGGATACTCCAACCCCATCAACCGCGCCACCTTGTCAAATGCCTCCCCCGCCGCATCGTCACGGGTTTGCCCCAGGGTTACGTACTCGCCACAGCCCTTCACACCAATCAAACTGGTGTGCCCACCGGACACCAACAAGCACAGAAATGGCGGCTGTAAATCCGGTTCACTTAAGTACGAGGCGTAGATGTGACCTTCTAAATGATGGATGCCGATAAATGGCTTGTCATGCACCATCGCCAGGGTTT
>CAZJZR010000859.1:0-2047 GCA_964550475.1 uncultured bacterium | reverse complement strand
AATTGGGTAGCCCCGATGCCATGTTGGGGGCGGGTAAACCGTTTCACTTTGCGGTTAAACTGCGGCCTTATCCCCATCAAACCGTGGATGAACCGCTGGTTCGCGCCATCATTGAGCAGGAAAAACCGACCGTCTCCACCTATGATTTGGAAATTGTCCCGATCCAGAATCGCGATGCTGCCGAGCTTGAGGAGCTAACCCATGTCTGATCCCCGCCCCTACCCCCGCTTACAACCGTTTGAGCGGTTACAGATCAGCGACGGCATCACCATCAATGCGGAGCGTTGGCAGTTTGCCCATGAGTACCATCGGCAACGACAGAATTTTCACTACCAGTCGTTGCATGAGCCGGGAATTGTCTACGGGTTAGGGGTGGCGATGGTGCCGGGGCAACCGGATGGGCGGTTGGTGCAAGTGCAACCCGGAGTGGCGATCGACATTGAGGGCAATCCGATTGTGGTCAAGCAACCGGAGGAGTTTCGCATCACCTCCGACCCCAGCAATGGCCAACCGCTGTTGGTCTATGTGGTGGTGAATTATGTTGATCCCAGCCAGTTGCGTCGTCCCAATGGGGCACATGCGGGGAACACCATGCCCGAAACATTTCGGATTGTGGAAAAGCTGCAACCCGATCCCCAGGATGTGGAACTGTGCCGAGTCTTGATTTTGCCGGGAACGACGACGCTGGAAACACCTGCCGATGGGTTTCATCCGGCTCCGAACCAACTGGATTTCCGTTGGCGACGCTATCCCCGACCCTATCCCCAGTTGCGGGTACAGGTGGGGCAGGTGCGGGGCAGCGATACGGCCAATCGGGAAGCGGATGACACTGCCGCGAAGGGGTTGGCGGATTTGCTGCGATCGCTCGACACCCTCTATCCCCAAATGGCCGCGATCGCCCCCGTGCAACCCTACGCCGATCGCTCCTTAAACCGGGATACCCCGCTCACCTGCCAACTGCTCTACATTCGGCTGCCCGTATTGCTGGGGTTATCCAATCCGGCTTTGCAACGGCTCCAAACCTATCTGCAACAGGGCGGAACGCTGTTAGTGGTGACCAACTTCACCCAGTCCACCCTACTGGACTTGCTCAACATCCGCCGCGAGTTGGAAAAAGGCTTGGCGGAAGCGGACATTGACCCCAATCTGACGGCACAAATCCAAGCAGAATTGCGGGAAATGGCTCTGGCGATTCAGGAACAGTTATCCACGCTGGAACAATCCGTCGCCGCGATCGCCCCCAAACTCGGCCTCACCCTCAGCGGCTCCGGTGATCTGGACGAAGATCACCCGCTGCGAAGCCAGCCATTTATGTTTAGCCAACTGCCCACCCGCCTCGGCCATCCGATCTATGTCAAAACCTGGGGTGGCTTGGTCTACATGATCGGCGACCTCACCTACAGTTGGGGACGCAGTACCACCCCTAACCTGCCCCGCGAAGTGCTGCGATCGGCACAGGAATGGGGGATCAACCTACTCTATTTCGCCGCCCAACGCCAACAGTGGTATCAGCAAATGCAAGCGATCGCCCCACCACCTACCACGCCCACCGATAGCCTGCAAACGCGGATTCGAGAGATTTAGGAGGTGTGGGGTGTGGGGTGTGAGGTTAGTAACTACGAGGCTGAGAACGAGAGAACAGCACCAAGAGATTGCTTGTCATGCTCTGTAACCTCCAATTCCATCGTCTCCTTCCCCCTTACCTCAAACCCCACACCCCACACCTCAAACCCATCCATGTCCCATACTGTCCCATTCACCATCGCGCCCGCTGTTGTAGACCTGCGTCAGCGGTGGTTGCATCAGCTTGCCCACCAACCCGCGATCGCCGTTATCCGTCCGCCTGATCAGCCACGCGGTTATGCGATGGCGCAAGCGGTGGCACGGGCAGGGATGCGGTTGATTGAAATCGCCTGGAATCCACCCACGGTGTCCGATGGGCAACTGGAGGCCGATCTGATTAGTAAACTGCGGCACAGCTTACCCCACTGCCAGATCGGGGCAGGCACATTGTTGGATCAGACGACCTTGCAACAGGCGATCGCCG
>CAZJZR010000858.1:0-2051 GCA_964550475.1 uncultured bacterium | reverse complement strand
TGGAATTTGAACTGCAACCCTCGGTGATTCAGGTCAACCACGCCCTCACCTATGACCACGTGCAAACCATTTTGTCTGGGGATGAAGGCCGAAATAGCGTGCCGGAGTTGGCACCTGTCTTCGGTTTGGTCAACCAACTGTCAGAACTCTACCAAGCTCTCCAAGTCCAACGCCGTCGGCGCGGTTCCTTTGAAGTCAACCTACCGGAGCAACTGATTCCTCAAGCAACGGATGAGGGACAACCACCACCACTCCATGCCGCCCTGTTTGCCCTGTTCTCCCGCTTCCAATATAACGAGGAGGGCAACGCAGGTGTTTTGATTACCCCCGCGAGTCAGCCCAGCCGCGCCCTCGCCAGTGAGTTGATTTTGCTGGCGAATCAATTGATTGGCAGTCATTTGGCCGCATTGAGCGTCCCGGCAATTTATCGGGTTCAACGGCCACCGGAGTTGCCGGATGTGCAAGAGTTAACCCGCTTAGTCAGCGGCATGGAGTTGGAACTGGAGCTAAAACAGGAGGATGAAGTCATCCCCCAAGATTATCAACGGTTCCTCAACCAGTTCAGTGATCACCCTATGGAGCGGGTGTTGACCTATTTGTTGCTCAGCACCCTCAAACCCCCTGGGTATAGTCGAGAGTTGGGGGCACACTTTGGCTTAGGGATTGAGCAGGGCTATGTCCATGCCACTTGCCCCGTGCGGCGGTATCCCGATTTGCTGATCCAGCGGATTTTGCACGCCGTGTTTGATGAGGGGCGCGATCGCCGCAATGCCCGTGCCAAGGAAACTGTCAACCTGCGCCACAGTTCTTGCCACGGCAAAATCACCTGGAACGTCTTGCCGCCAGAAATCCAACATGACCTCGATCTGCAACTATCCTCTTCCCTCGTCCATCTAACCGAGCGGGAAAAGATTGGTCAAGAAGCCGAATCCGACCTGATTGGTTTGAAAAAAGCCGAATTCATGAAGATCCACACGGGCGGTACCTTCCAAGGCGTAATCACTGGGGTACAGTCCTACGGCTTCTTTGTGGAAATTCAAAACTTCCTGGTGGAAGGCTTAGTCCACGTCAGTTCCCTCAAGGACGACTGGTACGAGTACCGTTCCCGCCAGCAAAAATTGGTGGGACGGAAAAACCGCAAGCAATTCTGCCTGGGTGATCAGGTGGAAGTGCAGGTGAAGAGTGTGGACTACTATCGCCAACAAATTGACTTGGTGGCAGTCAGCGGTGGCAGCGAAAGTGAAGACGAAGAGCCAGACGAGCCAACCCCCGTTGAGCCAGATCCCGCTACCAGTATGGATTCGTTTATGCCACCGACGGAACGCTATAGCCGTCGTCGTCGCTAATCGCGGTGATGAATCCACCCACCCGTCCGCTGATCCTGGGGGTGTCCGGTGCTTCCGGGCTAATTTATGCCGTCCGTGCCCTAAAATTCTTGTTAGAGGCCGACTACACGGTGGAATTAGTCGCGTCTAAGGCCACCCATCAGGTCTGGCAGGCGGAACAACAGATCCGGATGCCTGCCGAGCCGACCCAGCAGGTGCAGTTTTGGCGGCAACAGGCGGGAGTGACCACTGCTGGACACCTGATCTGTCATGCTTCGGGCGATGTGGGAGCCACCATTGCCAGCGGCTCCTACCGCACCCTTGGCATGGTGGTGATACCGTGTAGCATGAGTACCGTCGCCAAACTTGCTGCCGGACTCAGTTCCGACTTACTGGAACGGGCAGCAGATGTGCAGTTGAAAGAACGGCGCAAATTAGTGCTCGTCCCTCGCGAAACCCCCTTCAGCCTAATCCACCTCCGCAACCTCACCACCTTAGCCGAGGCGGGTGCCCACATTGTGCCAGCTATCCCCGCCTGGTATCACCAACCGCAAACCATTGAGGACTTGGTGGATTTCGTCATCGCCCGCGCCCTCGACCAATTGGACGTGGATTGTGTACCCCTACGCCGCTGGCAAGGGCGTGGAAGTGGTAATGGGTGATGGGTAATAGGTAATAGGTAATGGGTAATTGGGAAAACCCGATTACCCATTACCAACACATTTG
>CAZJZR010000857.1:0-2053 GCA_964550475.1 uncultured bacterium | reverse complement strand
AGTAATTACTCACAAAATATAGGTAAATGTAAACGACAATGCAGCAATAAACCGCTAGACTTGTCATACTCGTTTACAAAATTCAATGCAATGCAAAAAAATATCTGATTTCAGTACGGCTTTGCGAGTGCCTATTGAAAATTCTTCCAAAATCATTAGAGTAGATACAGAAATCTTGAGAAGTCATTAAGGCTTGATTAAGAACTGTAATTCTTGGAACGTTACTTATAACATTTTCAACCCATGCCCCGGATACTTGTCATCGACGATGACCCTGCGATTTCAGAAATTGTTGCAACCAACCTAGAGATGGCTGGTTACGATGTCAGTCGTGCGGAGGATGGAATTAAAGGTCAGGCGTTAGCAGTCCAGCTAATCCCTGATTTGATCATGCTTGACCTGATGCTACCCAAGGTGGACGGGTTTACTGTTTGCCAACGGTTGCGGCGGGATGAGCGTACCGCTGATATTCCCGTGCTGATGTTAACAGCCCTTGGACAAACCCAAGACCAAGTGGAAGGCTTTAATGCGGGTGCGGATGATTATTTGACCAAACCGTTTGAGTTGGAAGTGATGTTGGCGAGGGTGCGAGCCTTGTTGCGCCGTACCGATCGCATCCCCCAAGCGGCCAAACACAGTGAAATTCTTAGTTATGGCGCGTTAACCCTAATCCCAGAACGCTTTGAAGCCCTGTGGTTTGGTCAGACCGTTAAGCTGACTCACCTAGAGTTTGAATTGCTGCACTGTTTGTTGCAACGCCACGGCCAAACCGTTTCCCCTAGCGAGATTTTGAAGGAAGTCTGGGGCTATGATCCGGATGATGACATTGAAACCATCCGGGTGCATGTACGCCACCTCCGAACCAAGTTAGAACCCGATCCCCGCCATCCCCGCTATATTAAAACGGTGTACGGGGCGGGCTATTGTTTGGAACTGCCGAGCAATCCAGAAGGCTCTGAACAGCGCACCTCTGCGTGATCCCCAGTGTTCAGCAGCGGGGTTCTGACTAAGTTGCCTTACTGGACTGCCCTGCTGACTTACTTTGCGGGAAAGCCCACTTCTCACCGTGGATGGGGGGAATGATGGTGAGAAACCCGGTTTCTGAACCAGAGACGGATCTGGGATAATTCAATTTCTTGCATTGAACACCAAACGTTGTGGCTTCCCTTCAAGAACGGAAATACTCCCGCCTCAGACAGGATTTGATCAACAGCATTCTGTCTTTGGCGGGTGTTGTTTTAGTTGGGACGTTGTGGTATCGCTTTGTTGAGGGTTGGCGATGGATTGATGCCGCCTACATGACCATCATTACCCTGGCTTCGGTGGGGTTTATGGAGGTGCATCCCTTGGGCGATCGCGGGCGGGTCTTCACCATTGCCCTGATCCTGATGGGGTTACTCAGCATCGGTTACATCGTCAACCGATTTACAGAAGCCTTAATTCAAGGCTATTTTCAAGAAGGCTTACGGTTAATTCGATTTCGGCGACTCGTGGAAACCCTTTCCAACCATTACATCATTTGCGGCTTTGGGCGCATGGGGCAACAGGTGGCCTTGGAATTTCAGACCGAGGGCTTGTCCTTTGTCGTGGTGGACTCTAGTGCCAGTGAAGTGGAACGCGCCAAGACCTTAGGCTATGTCGCCGCCCAGGGAGATGCGACCTTGGATGAGATTTTGCTGCAACTGGGGATTCAAAAAGCCACCTGCTTAGTGGCGGCGTTGCCATCGGATGCCCAAAACCTTTACACCATTCTGTCGGCGAAGACACTCAATCCCACCATCCGCACCATCGCCCGTGCCAGTACGGAAGAGGCGGTGCAAAAGCTGCAACGGGGTGGGGCGGATGTGGTAATTTCTCCCTACATCACCGGGGGGCGGCGGATGGCAGCGGCAGCGATTCGGCCTCAGGTGATGGATTTTGTTGATGGGATTTTGGCCGGAAAGGATCGGGCGTTGTACATGGAGGAGTTCCTAATCCAACCGGAAAGCTGCCCCTGTACGGGCAAAACCTTGCGAGAGGCGATGTTGCGATCGCGCTCTGGAGCCTTAGTCCT
>CAZJZR010000856.1:0-2054 GCA_964550475.1 uncultured bacterium | reverse complement strand
ATTTGGTGCAGGGGGATGGCTCGTTGGCCTTTGGCGATCGCGTCAACCTCAACCCTGAATTACTCCAGCCCAACTGGCTGCAAACCCTGACCGTATTGGATCTGAAGCAACGGTTCAGCAGTGCGCGCGGGGCATTGGCGGCATTGACCAGTCCCCCACGTCCGGAACCAGCGGCGGTGCGATCGCCCCTGCGTCCCTATCCCTACCCCAATCCCCGCAGCCCTGACAGGCAACAATCGCGATCGCGGGACTCATTACATCATCCCGACAATCATGCCTATGAGCAAAAAATTGCCCGGTTAGAACTGGACAACGAGTTATTACGCATCGATCACGACTGGGAGCACGAACAAGAAGAATACAAAATTCAACGCAGCAAAAACTCTGACCCTGTGTTACCCGATCAAGGCATGGTGATTTTTGATGGCATTGCCAGTTTGTTGGTGGTGGTTGGGATTGCAGTGGTGAATGTCGTGTTTTTTAATGGTTTGGCTTGGAGCGTGGTTGGCTTGTTGTCGGTTGTGTTTATGGGTCAGTGGACATGGACGTTACTGCGGCACATGAGCTACCAAGAAGCCTGCACTGCCTATGAACAACGCCGGGATGCCGCGATCGCCCGTTACCAAGCCAAACTCCGCCAAGATTAAGCCACATCAGATCAATGGCGTTGCTGAATTTAGGGATGAGCTAAGAGTTGGATGAATTGAAACTTCGGTTCAATTCATCCTGCTATTCAGCACCACCCACCCTCTGAAGCCGATATCTTCCCAAGCAATGACCCACCGGCTTCGGTGTTGGCTTGGGCGTTGGCTGAGCGAAGTCGAAGCCAACGCCCAACGGTTACGCTCAACCAGTAAAATGAATAACGTCGTAATTGCACGTTGGGTAATGGAAACTGGCTTACCAATTGTTTATCTGTCCTTATTGGTGCTCCTTTTGGGTGGAGCAAGCTGGTTTATTTTCCGCCAAATTATCCGGACTCGGCGGGTTGAGAAGACTCTCTCTACCCTTCGCAGCAAACTGAGTCAGGGTAAGGGCAGTGCCCAAGACCATTACGAACTGGGCAGTATCTATCTCGACAAAAAGATTTACTCCCAGGCGATCACACAATTCCAGCAAGCACTGAAGGCGAAAGATTTAGCAGAGGGTGAAAATGCCGCGCTGGTGTACAACGCCCTTGGCTATGCCTACGCCTGCCAGGAACAGTATGATTTGGCGATGCGGCAATATAAGGAAGCGGTGAAACAGAAGCCGGATTATGTGCGTGCCCTGAATAATTTAGGATTTGCCTACGAGCGCAAACAAATGACGGCACAAGCTCTGGAAGCTTACGAATCCGCCCTCAAGTATGAACCCGGTAATCCCACCGCCAAGAAACGGGCTGAATCGTTGCGGAAACGGTTTGTGGGAGCCGAAAAGTAATCGCCGATAATCGCCGATCTGGCTTGACTGTCGGTTAGACTGGTTCACCCTGTCCAGCGGTGAAAATTTGTTCAGCAGTCAGCACTAGATCGGGAAAGGTGGGCGATCGCAACACCTGATCGCCTGCAAAAACGCCGATGTCTGCGTATTGATGGTTTTGCAGATATAGCAGGGTCACGGTTTGGCGATCGGGATCAACGATCCAATATTCGGGGATGCCCACGTCTTGATATTGCAACCGTTTGGCAATGTAATCGCGTTCCCGCTGCAAGTCGCCGGGGCTGATAATTTCAATCACTAACAGTGGCGGCGGCATGGTGAGGCGGATGGTGTTACGCCGCAGCAATAGGGGGATGTGTTCATCCCGAATCACGGTTAGGTATGGGTAACGGTTTTTCGGTTCGCCTCTGACTTCCAGTTCTAGTCCGTGCCACCGGAGGTTGCGGTAGCCGATCATCGGTAGCAGCATGGCATAAAGAAAACTGGCGATTTGCATAGCCGCCCCAGATTCTGGCGGCACGACAATTAATTCTCCGTTAAAGAGTTCATACAACTGTTCGGTCTCGGTTTGGCTCTCGTCGGTGTAGGCGAGATAGTCCTCGAAACTGAGAAATCGCGGTTTGGCTTGAACC
>CAZJZR010000855.1:0-2054 GCA_964550475.1 uncultured bacterium | reverse complement strand
GTGTACAGCAAATTGCGGTTGAGTAACAGGTAATGCTGCATATACAGCGGCAGAATCACCACCGGATACTCGCTGCCCTGGGATTTGTGAATGGTAATGCTCCAGGCCAAAGCAATTTCGGTTAAATCAGCGTAATCGTAGGTGACTGGGCGATCGCCAAACAGAATGTGTACCTCCTGCTGCTCCAAATCGATCGCCGTTACCACCCCCAAATCGCCATTGAACACCTCGCGATCGTAATTATTCACCTGTTGAATGATGCGATCGCCCACCCGCAGGTGCAAACTGCCCCGCGTCAACTCCGGCTTATCCGGTTCCGGCGGATTCAAAAACTCCTGCAACACCTGATTCAGATTGCGCGTTCCCACCGCCCCCCGCGTCATTGGACTCAGCACCTGCACATCTCGGTATGGGTCGTAGCCCAGATTGGGAATCAAATCACCCAACAGATCACGAATCGCCTGCACCCCCGCCTCCGGTTCCGGTGCCCCCAGCCACAGGCAATCGCTGCGGGGATTGTTGGACACCGGTTCCAACTGGGGAAACTCGCCTTGGTTGATCGCGTGGGCATTCACCACAATCTGACTAGCCTGCGCCTGTCGGAACACCTCCGTTAACTGGATCACCGGCACCAACCCCGACTGCATCAGGTCTTGCAGCACACTCCCCGGCCCTACACTGGGCAACTGATCGCCATCCCCCACCAGCAACAACTGGGCACCCGTCGCCACCGCCTTCAGCAACGAGTTGGCCAAAAACAAATCCACCATCGACGTTTCATCGACCACGATCGCCTGTGCGTCAATCGGATGGTCGCGATCGCGCTTAAACCCCATCGTCTGCGGATCAAACTCCAGCAAACGGTGCAGCGTCTTCGCCTCCTGCCGCGTCATGTCCGTCAGCCGTTGCGCCGCCCGTCCCGTGGGAGCCGCCAGCGCGATGGTTTTGCCCATCGCCTTCCACAAGGCCACAATCGTCCGGGTGGTAAACGTTTTTCCGGTACCGGGGCCACCCGTCAGCACCAGCAGCCGTTGGGAAGCCGCCATCGCCACCGCCCGCCGTTGCTGCTCCGACAACGCCACCCCCGTCGTCTGCACAAACCGTTCAATCCACGCCTGCACACGCGGCAAATCCACCTCCATCGGCTGTTGCAACAGGGCGTAAATCTGCTCCGCCAATGCCTGTTCGGCGCGGTAAAAGGCGGGTTTGTAGCACAAATACTGGCTTTCCCATTCCCCCGCCCCCCCTTGCAGAATGATCTCCTCCGCCAAACTCATGGGGGTGATTTGTTGGGCAATCCGCGCCTCCTCCGGTTGGTAGTCCGGTAAGGCCAGCAGTTTCATCGCCCGTTGCACCAGTTCATCCAACGGCAAAAAGCAATGCCCCTCTTCTCCCGCCTGACTCAGGGTGTAGAGAATCCCCGCCCGATAACGAAATTCCGACTCTGGGGTAATGCCAACTTTGCGGGCGATCGCATCCGCCGTCAAAAAGCCAATGCCATAGATATCCGTCGCCAGTTGGTAGGGGTTGCGCGTCACCGTAGCGATCGCATCCTGACCATACTGCTTAAAAATCTTCACCGCATAGACCGTAGAGACATCGTGGCTTTGCAGAAACAGCATCACCTCTTTGATCACCTTCTGCGTCTCCCAGGCTTGGCGGATCATCTCCACCCGCTTCTGGGCAATCCCCGGCACCTCAATTAACCGCTCCACCTGGGTTTCAATAATATCCAGCGTCTCTAAGCCAAAATGCTCCACAATCCGCCGTGCCGTCACCGGGCCAACCCCTTTAATCAACCCACTACCGAGGTACTTTTCCAACCCCGTCAGCGTCGCGGGTTTCGTCTCCCGGTAGCCCGTCACCTGAAACTGCGGGCCAAATTTCGGGTGGTCTTTCCAATAGCCATCCAACTGCAACGTCTGACCGGGCTGGATATCAGCAAAGTTACCAACAATCGTAATCAACTCGCGGCTGCGGGGAGCCTTCAACCGCGCCACCGTATATCCCGACTCCCCCGAATGGTAGGTCAGGCGTTCCACCACCCCCTGCAA
>CAZJZR010000854.1:0-2055 GCA_964550475.1 uncultured bacterium | reverse complement strand
GCCCATAGCATTGTCAATCTTAGTTGAGTCGTTGCCGCATTTGAGAGGAATTTGATTTATGACCCCAGCAGTTGATCCGATTACCCTGATGAAGCAAGAGGTGGGTAAGGCAGCCGCCGCCCGTGTGACCTCTGGTTCTGTAGTCGGTCTGGGTACGGGGTCAACCATGGCCTATGCGATTCAGTTTATCGGCGAGCGGATGCAGGCGGGTGACCTGAAGGACATTAAGGGCATTCCAACGTCGTTTCAATCGCGAGTGTTGGCCAAGCAATACGGCATTCCCTTGGTCACCTTGGACGAGGTGGAACGGATTGATGTGGCGATCGACGGTGCCGATGAAGTCGATCCCCAGTTGAATTTGATTAAGGGCGGTGGAGCGGCTCACACCCAAGAAAAGATTGTTGATGCCTTGGCTGACACCTTTATTGTTGTGGTAGACAGCACCAAGCTGGTGGATCAACTCGGTTCCACGTTCCTGTTACCCGTGGAAGTGTTGCCAATGGCCGTTACCCCGGTGATGCGGGCGATCGCCAATCTCGGTGGCAAACCCCAACTGCGGATGGGTGTGAAAAAAGCGGGGCCAGTGGTCACGGATCAGGGCAACTTGGTGCTGGATGTTAAATTTGACCGGATCGACAACCCCGCCGAACTGGAAAAAACCCTGAACAACATTCCCGGAGTCTTAGAGAACGGTTTGTTTGTCAATGTGACCGACTTGGTATTAGTGGGTGAAGTGGTGAACGGCGAACCCACCGTGCGGGAAATCAGCAAATAGCGATCGCTAGACCCCCGGTTTCTTGAAGAAACCGGGGGTCTAAGGTCTAATCTCTGGTTGGTAACCGTTCACATCCCCCCCATGGGAACAGTGTTGCGGGCTACGCCCGCTTCTCCCCTGACGGGGCGTGAACGGTTACTCTGGTTGACGATCAACAAGGGGCTTAAGCCCCTTGCCTGTTTGGGGCTGATTTAGGATTGCTATATAATAATGTCTGACGCTGAAACCCGGAGAGACTGCTAGTTACCGCAATGAGCACCCTCGCCTTGCAATATCCCATCTTTGGCCCGGAAATTCAGTGTCCCCACTGTCGGCAAACCATTCCTGCGCTGACCCTCACCGACACCTACCTGTGTCAGCGGCACGGGGCATTTGAAGCCAATCCCAACACCGGAGAACTGGTACATCTCCAATCTGGACGGCACTGGCGACGCTGGAATGACGAGTGGTATCGCCAACACACCCACCCGGACGGCATCCGATTTGAAATTCATGAAGCCCTCGATCGCCTCTACACCCAAGGGTATCGGGCGACACGGGTAATCATTGCCCGTCGCTACAAAGAGTTGATCAGTGCCTACTTGGAACGCAGCGTCCCGTGGCGCGGTCAAAACGATTCGCCCCGCCCCCGTTTGTACGGTCTACCTGTAGACTTCAGCCCTGACTCCGAGGAAGAATCCTGCTGGGATGTAATCAACTTTGACCTCGACAAAGAACCCGGTGCCCCGGCTCGCTATCCCTACTTCCGGTTGTATGAATGATTTTGGTGGTGGGTAATCGGTAATTGGTAATCGGTAATTGGCCGGATTCCCATTACCCATTACCCATCACCTATTACCCATTGCTTATGCACCACGCCTCCATCCGCACCGCCAATATTCATCGGGCGATCGCCTTCTACGAACAACTGGGCTTTGTTGTCAACGAACGGTTTACCGCTGGGATTACGTTGGCCTGCTGGATGGAGGGTTTGGGGGGACGGATTGAACTGTTGCAAGTACCCCAACCCCATCCCGCCGCCGATGCGTTTGCGGATGAGCACTACACCGGCTATTACCATTTGTCCTTTGACTTAACGGGACAGGTGGCGGACTTGCCCTCCTGGTTAAGTGACCTACAACAGCAATTTACCGAAGCGGCGCAAGCACAACCGGAGCAGTTGCAACCCCTGACCGTTTTGCTGCCGCCCCAACAACAGATGATCGGCGATCGCATTTACGAAGTCGCCTTCATTGCCGATGCCGATGGCCTACCGTTGGAGTTCATTCGCCATCTGGCCG
>CAZJZR010000853.1:0-2058 GCA_964550475.1 uncultured bacterium | reverse complement strand
CCCCCGAACCGCAGGTGGACGATCTGCGACAAACCCTACTCTCCATCCTCACCCAGGACGGAGCCAAGTTACTGGCACTCAACGCCCTCAGCCAAGCACGGGAGGCCGAACGGGCGATCGCCCAACACACCCTCACCACCCGCCAACAGGAAGCCGAGGATCTGATTTGGCAGTTTGCCAGCACCAAAGCCGTGGCCGTCGCTCTCAACCCCATCGCTGGCCTGGATCTGCTGGGGGGACTAATGGCCGACCTGGCTCTGATCCGCGCCTTGGCTAAACTGTATAACCTGCCCATGACCAGTTACCAAGCGGGCAAATTATTGAAGCAAATTCTGTTCAGCACCGGAGGGTTGGTGCTAGGGGAATTGGGCAGCAGCTTGATTTGGGGACTGGGCAAAACCGTGGGGGCGATCGCCTCTGCCCTCGACAACCCCTTGAGTTTTGGAGTTTATGCCAGTTCCGTCAGTGCCCAAGCCGCCCTTGCCGGGTATGGCACCTACCGGATTGGCCGCGCCGCCCAACTGTACCTGGAGCAAGGCTGCACCTGGGGAGAAGCGGGAGCCAATACCGTGATCCGTCAACTCTGGAGCTAATTAAATGGAGCTAATTAACTAGAGACATAACGGAACTCTACTGATATCTTAGGTGGGGATGATTCGTCATAAGGAAATCGTTACTCCATGGGCGCGGCTTATCAGCGAGTTTTGTTAAAGCTAAGTGGTGAGGCATTGATGGGGGATCTCGGTTACGGGATTGACCCAGACATCGTGCAAGGGATTGCGGCAGAAATTAAGGAAGTCGTGGCCAGTGGAGTGCAGATGGCGATCGTAGTCGGTGGTGGCAACATCTTCCGAGGGATGAAGGGGGCGGCTGCCGGGATGGATCGGGCAACGGCAGACTACATCGGTATGGTGGCAACGATTATGAATGCCATCACCCTGCAAGATGCCCTAGAACGCAATGGGGTGCCAACGCGGGTACAGACGGCGATCGCCATGCAACAAATCGCCGAACCCTACATCCGTCGCCGCGCCATCCGCCATCTGGAAAAAGGCCGGGTTGTGATTTTCGGTGGCGGTTCCGGTAACCCCTTCTTCACCACCGATACCACTGCCGCCCTCCGCGCCGCCGAGATCAGTGCCAATGTCATCTTTAAAGCTACAAAAGTCGATGGCATCTATGACTCCGATCCCCATCTCAATCCCCAGGCAAAGCGGTACGATAGTGTGACATACGGGCAGGTACTGGCCGAAGAACTCCAGGTTATGGACAGTACCGCGATCGCCCTGTGTAAAGATAACAACATCCCCATCATGGTCTTTGACTTGTCTGTGCGGGGCAACATTCACAGAGCCGTGATGGGTGAACCAATCGGAACCATTGTGGGAGGTATTTGTGAACCTAGCTGACATTGAAAGTCACATGCAGAAGACGATAGAAGCAACCCAGCGCAACTTCAACACCATTCGCACTGGGCGGGCTAATCCATCCTTGCTCGATCGGATTCAGGTGGAGTATTATGGTGCCCCTACGCCGCTGAAGTCCCTGGCCACCATCAGCACCCCCGATGCCAGCACCATCCTGATCCAACCCTTCGATCGCAGCAGCCTCAACGTGGTGGAAAAGGCGATCTCCATGTCTGACATTGGCCTTGTCCCCAGCAATGATGGTTCCGTCATCCGTCTCAACATTCCACCGTTGACGAGCGATCGCCGCAAAGAATTGGTCAAAACCGTCGCCAAACTAGCCGAAGAAGGCAAAGTCTCCATCCGCAACATCCGCCGCGATGCCGTAGACAGCATCCGGAAGCAGGAAAAAAGCCATGAACTGTCGGAAGACGAAGCCCGCGACCTGCAAGACAAAACCCAAAAAATGACCGACAAGTACATCGCCAAGATTGAAGAACTGTTGGCCGAAAAGGAAAAAGACATTACGACCGTGTGAGGGGGCATCGGACGTTAACGGGTGGTTTAATCAGACGCTGAGATATTTTCCCAAAAATAGTAACTGCCCAGGTGCGAAATCTAGGACGCGGAAACCGCGCCCCTACAAACGGGA
>CAZJZR010000852.1:0-2059 GCA_964550475.1 uncultured bacterium | reverse complement strand
CTCAACAGCGTCCACCACCTCCGCAGCAGTGACGACTGGTTAGCCTACGCCAACGCCCTATACCAAACCGGACGTGCCTATGAAACCATGGCCGATCTGCACAACGCCCGCCTTTATTATCGCGATGCCCTACGACTGTACGAACACCACAACGATTCACTTGGCATCGCCAACAGCCGCGCTGGTCTTGGTTCTGTCTTAGTTTCCCTTGGTTACCTGGAAAAAGGCATGGCGGAATTGAGCAGAGCACAACAGCTTTATCAACAATTAGAACGACTAGATAAAGCGGCTGAAGTCCAGAGTCTCTATGAATCTGTCCAACAAACCATAGCACGGCAACCAACTCTAGAGGTGCACGCATGACCACAGCCGACGACATTTTCAACCAAGCTTTTGACAACATTCGACGATTAGGATTAGAACTAATTCCCTTTACTGAAAGCCCAACTGAAGAATCGCTGCAAAACATCTTCACCGGACGGGAAAAAGAATTGAGACAGGTGTCTAATCTATTTACAAGTCGAGAACGTCGTCGCATTTTGGTCTATGGGCGGTTGGGCATTGGCAAAAGTGCCTTTTTGCTAGAGGTTTTGACTCTTCTTCGTCGTCATCGGCCCAAAATGCTCACCACCTACATCTCCCTTCCAGCCGACTTGGATCTGGCCACCACGGCCTTAATCGCCGTTGCCCGTGCCATGCCCGATGATGACTGGGCACAACGTCAGCTTTATCAAATGGGTATTCCAACTGATAAACCCATCAAAGAACACAGCACAGAAGCTTCCATCAATTTGGTGGCCGGAAGCAAACTGAGTGAAAAAGATTTACCGATTACCAAGCCCCAATACCCAACTGTGAGCTTGGAAACATTATTAGACCGTGCCCAAAAGAAATACCCCCAAGGCGTACTGATCGCCATTGATGACCTTGATAAGCAAAATCCCAGTGTAGTGCGGCAACGAATGCACGATGCCCAAGGGATGTTAAAGGGTCGTGCTTGGTTCATGTTGACGGGGCATCCCATGGGGATGTTAGGGGACGTACTGACCAGCGAACGCGGTTTGTTTGATCTGCAACTCAAACTAGAGGAACTCGATCAGCCCACCACCTACAAGATGCTGATTAACTACCTCAACAGTGCGCGAATTAACAATACCTGTACCGATCCAGAGGATCCCCGTTCCGTCCTGCCTTTCCTCCCCGAAACCGCTCAACAATTTTGTCAAGCATCCCTTGGCAAACCCCGGTTATTCAATCGCTTAGGGCACATGGTGTTATCAACCGCTGCCGATCTGCAAGCAACCACCATTACCCCAGATGTCTTAACCCAAGGCTTGCAAGCCGCTACGCCAAGTTTCCGTGAACGTGCAGTGTTGACCTTGCAAGAGGAGCGGGTCAGAAGTTTATTACAACAACGGGGCGAGTTGTCAGATGACAGCATCACCATCGATGACTTAGAACAATTGGGAGTTCGTAGCTTTGTGGAAATTCTGCCGATCTTGGAACGCCTAGAAGACGCAGACTTAGCCCATCGGCTCGATCAAGATGATGCCGCCGCCTTCGCGCCCATTCCCTTGCCCCCCGTCGAGGATGAAATCCCTCCACCTCCAGCCAGTTAGAGCTACATCATGGTTCTAACCCGTTTGTCTGTTGCCATCTTTCTGCCTCACCGTCTATGCCCAGTCGCTCCGCCTCTCGCACCCCAGACTCCGCCGCCAAACACCACATCTTTGGCATTCGGCACCACGGCCCCGGTTCCGCCCGCAGTTTGCGGCAAGCCCTCACCCAACTCCAACCCGACATCATTCTCGTCGAAGGGCCACCGGACGCAGAAGCCGTCCTCCCCTTTGTGGCGCATGGCGATATGTGTCCCCCTGTAGCGTTGTTGATTTATGCCCCCGACAACCCGCAACAGGCGGTGTACTATCCCTTCGCCCAATTCTCCCCCGAATGGCAAGCCATCCACTACGGCCTCAGCCACCAAATTCCCGTCCGGTTTATGGACTTACCCCAATGTCATCGGTTAGCGATGCAGGAGAGAGTGGGTAGGGGAGTAGGT
>CAZJZR010000851.1:0-2064 GCA_964550475.1 uncultured bacterium | reverse complement strand
AAGGCCAACGCCCGTACAAGGTTATCGGTTCAAACACAAAATCATTGAGAGTCAGTGAATTGGAACTTCGTTCCAATTCATCCAACTCCTAATTCATCTCTTGATTCAGCAACGTCCTAAAAACTAACGTATTATAAGTACGATTGTACAACTTTGCTCCATCATCACCGCACCATCCGCCGCCTCGGTACTACCTGCTGTTCTATCCTTACCCTCCCGTATCCCAGTCCCATTCCACCATGCCTGCTGGCCGTACCCACGATCGCATCACCCTTTGGAGCTTGCCCCTAGTGGTTGGCCTCACCTTTGAACGTACCCGCAGCAGTTTATTTACCTTAGTGGTGGCGGGGGGCTTTTTGTTCGGTGGGCTGATGCTTGGCCCCGATTTAGACATTCACTCCCGTCCTTACAAACGCTGGGGGTGGTTTCGCTGGATTTGGCTGCCCTATCGTGCCAGCATCCGCCACCGCTCTGCCCTCTCCCACGCCCCGATCACGGGCACGGTACTGCGGGTGCTGTATTTGGGACTGTGGCTGGCCTTGGCGGGGGTTGTGCTGGTGGCGATCGCCAACGACCTGACCGCCGGTTCCCTCACCTGGGATGGCTTGGGTCATTTGCTCACCAGTTTAATGCAGCAGCACGCCCCCACTTGGCTCGCTCTGATGGTTGGTTTAGAACTGGGTGCCCTCAGCCATTACATGGCCGACTTCAGCGTGTCCAATTACAAACGAGTCAAGAAGCAAGGGATTCAAGCTCTCTTACCCAAACCCAAAAAACAACGGAAACGCCGCAAACGTTAGCTCAGAACCCAGCAGATTATCCCGATACCTGCGCGTCCCCCTTCCCGTTCCGCCGCCGCCGACAGCGATCGGAACAATATTTCACCTCATCCCAACAATCGGCCCATTTTTTGCGCCAGCTAAACGGTCGTTGGCACACGGGGCAGAGCTTATGGGGCAAATCGGATTTGGTACGTTGGCGAGCCATGGGCGATCGCAGGGGTGCAATGGGACAAGCTGGAGCAACACAGGCAAACCGTTGATCTCGGAGGTGAACGGTTACGGTAGCCTAGTAGAAAGACTTCGCTGTTGAGCGGATTGCTTCTAGCGCATTTACTCTGGCCTAATTCAGCCGTGCTATCGAATGGTAACGCAGCCCAAACCCAATCTAGAACCCACTTGGTGGACAATTGTGCGTCTGCTCCGCTGGGATAAACCCGCCGGACGGTTGATTTTGATGATTCCGGCTCTGTGGGCAGTAGTGTTAGCCGCACGGGGTAAACCCCCATTACTGTTGGTGGGAATTATCGTCTTGGGCAGTTTGGCGACCAGTGCTGCCGGATGTGTGGCCAATGATCTGTGGGATCGCAATATTGACCCCAAGGTGCAGCGTACCCGCGATCGCCCCCTCGCCTCCCGTGCCCTCTCCGTCCGCACCGGAATTGCTGTCATGCTGATTGCCTTTGCCTGCGCCGCTGGATTGGCAATTTACCTCAATCCCCTCACCTTCGCGCTTTGTGTAGCGGCTGTGCCGTTCATTGGCTTGTACCCCGCGTCCAAACGGGTGTTTCCGATTCCCCAACTGGTACTGGCCTTAACCTGGGGATTTGCGATTTTAATTAGTTGGAGTGCCCTCAGTTGTGGCACCACCCAACCGATTACCCCCTGCCTGGGTACAGAAACCTGGCTGTTGTGGGGAGCAACTGTCACCTGGACACTGGGCTTCGATACCGTGTACGCCATGGCCGATCGCCGCGACGATCGCCGGATTGGCATTAACTCTAGTGCCTTATTTTTCGGCAAATATGCCAGTCATGCGGTTGGCTTGTTTTTTGCCATCACCGCCCTGTTATTGATCATCTTGGGTTTGGTGATGCACCTTAGCGTCGGGTTTTGGCTGGCGATCGGAATTGCCCTCTTCCTGTGGAGCAGTCACTATACCCGTCTGACCCGCCGTAAAGTGCCGCGCCATAGTTACGGCGACATCTTTCGCCAGAATGTTTGGATTGGATTCATCCTGTTATTGGGGATGATTACGGGAACGTTGTTCTAACCTACATGCTTC
>CAZJZR010000850.1:0-2075 GCA_964550475.1 uncultured bacterium | reverse complement strand
GGTTTGGACAAATTGACGGTGTAACGCGCCGATCGCTTGGTCACCGGATTGCAGTTGAAACGACACCAAACCGGATTGCGGTGGTTGCTGCTGTACACACTTGACCATGGGCAACTCGGTCAACCGTTGCCAGAGATATTGGCTGAGGTGTTGGATGCGCTGATAGCGGGTTTCGGCTGTCCCCCAGGAGTCGTGCAGGCTGAGAGCCTGTCGCAGTCCGGTGTAGAGCGGATAGGCGGAGGTGGCGATTTCGTAGCGTTGGCCGTTGGGTTTCCAGCCGATCGGGGTGCCTTTGCCGTCGCTGACCATGTTGCGCCAACCGATGAAGGTGGGATGCAGGCGATCGCGCACCGCTGGCCGCACGTATAATCCGCCCAACCCTTCGGGGCCACACCACCATTTATGTCCGGTAAAGGCATAAAAATCCGCTGCCAAAGTGGCTAAGTTCAGCGGCAGCATCCCCACCGACTGAGCCGCATCCACCAACACCAGCACCGGATTGGCTTGCTGATGACAGAGTTCGACAATTTCCGCCATTGGCAAAATCTGCCCGGTGTTCCACAGCACATGGCTGAGGACAAACAGGCGGGTGGTGGGGCGCAGGTGTTGCTGCACCAAGTCGGTGACGGCTGCAACGGGATCGGGGTGGTTGACGGTGTGAGCCAGGGGGCAAACCGACACCTCAAGTTGGAATCGCCGCTGCAATTCCTGAATGGCGGCAATGATGCCGGGGTGTTCGCAATCCGTCATCAGCAAATGATCCCCGGCTTGCCAGTCCAGTCCCCACAGGGCAATGTTGCAACCCACCGACGCATCTTCCGTCAGACTGATGGTGCTGGGATCAACGTGGAAGGCGTGGGCGATCGCGGCACGGGTTTGGTTGCCCTCCTCCACAATCCAGTCATAGGCGGCGTTGGAGAAGGGGCCGATGTGTTGGATATGGCTAAAGGACTGGGCGATCGCGGCGATCGTCGCCTGTGCCATTGGCCCTTGGCCGCCATAGTTGAAGTAAACCTTGTTGGCGAGGGCGGGAAACTGCTGGCGATAGTGGGGCAGGGTGGAGATGTCCATGGGGAAGGGGGAGGGGACGGTTAACCGCAGAGACGCAGAGAGCGCGGAGAGATCCTCCGCCTATAACGGGCGCGTGTAACCCAGCGCGTCTTTCACTTGGTTTAGCGTCTCATTGGCCAAAGCTTCCGCCTTTTGCCGTCCCTCCCGCAGCACCGACTCCAAATAGCCCGGTTCTGACCGCACCTGATGGTACTTCTCCTGAATCGGGCGCAATGCCTCAATTACCGTTTCGGCAAACAGCGGCTTGAACTGTCCCCAGCCCATATCCTGACATTCCGCCGCCACGGTTTCCTTGGTCTTGCCGGACAGAATCATGTACAGCGTCAGCAAGTTATTACACTCTGGCCGCTCGGAATCCCCAAACACCAAGCCCCGCACCGGATCGGTCTTACACTTTTTGACTTTTTTCTGAATTTCGTCCGGCGAGTCCAGCAGGTTAATCCGACTCAGTTCCGAGGGGTCAGACTTGGACATTTTCTTAGTGCCATCGGTCAGGCTCATCACCCGTGCCCCCTCCGCCCGAATCAGCGGATCCGGTCGTTTCAGCACCGCCTGACCCTTGCCAAACTGATGGTTAAACCGATCCACAATGTCGCGGGTCAGTTCCAAGTGTTGCTTCTGGTCTTCGCCCACGGGCACCTTGTCGGCCTGATACAGCAGAATATCCGCCGCCATCAGCACCGGATAGTCCAGTAGCCCCATGCTGACGTTTTCCCCTTGCTTGATCGCCTTTTCCTTGAACTGGATCATGTCTTGCAGCCAGTTGATCGGGGTGATGCAGTTGAGCAACCAGGCCAGTTCGCTGTGGGCGGAGACGTGGGATTGAACAAAGATGGTGGAGTGGGTCAAGTCGATGCCACAGGCGAGGTACAGCGCGGCGATCGTGTAGGTGTCCTCTGCCAGGGTGGCCGGATTGTGCGGTGCGGTGATGGCGTGCAGATCGACGACGCAAAAGTAATTCTCGTATTGCTCCTGTGCGTCAACCCAGTTGCGAATCGCTCCCA
>CAZJZR010000849.1:0-2075 GCA_964550475.1 uncultured bacterium | reverse complement strand
GCCCAGAGTGGATAAAAGGTGGTGGCAAATTCATAGGGGCGACGTTGTTGTTCCCGCAGGTTGTAGTCGAAATAGAGACCCGCTTCCTCATCCCACAGGAATTGGTTGATCAATTGTGCCCGCATCTGCGATCGCGATTGCCAATAGGTGAATGCAAATGGATAGCCAATCAACTGATTAATCGTAGCCAGGTCACATTCCATCTGGTACAGCAACACATTCAGGCAGACGGGGAGGTAATGGATCACGTCTACGCTGAACGGCCCAAACCGATGGGTGGGGTCAAAGCCTGACTCTCGCATGGAGCGATCGCCCTTGTAGAACAAATCCGTTAATTCATCCTGTTCTCGGTTGTAATACAGATCGACATCATATTCCGTCACATGAAACATGCGGTAATACTCCAACACCCGGTCATAGTGGGTGCGTCCAGCCTCATCACACTCCGAACTCACCACCTCAGGGGCGGGGCCTGTACCCAACGCATTGTAGTGGGATAACCCCGTCACCTGATTCAAATGGGGCGGCACCACCCAGTAATGGTAGTAGCTCTCTAGGGTAGGCAGGATGGTACGTAACCAGGTTTTGTCTTGGCTGTGCTGAAAATAATTCAGAGCCATCATCGACAGGACGGGCGGTTGGGAACGGTTGAGCATGTAGGTGCGGTTGCCATTCAAAACCGTGCCGTAATACTCCACCTCATACAACAACTGATTCACCATGCTATAGGCGAGGTCATATTCCCCATCCCGCAACAACCCTAGCTGGATGAAGTAGCTATCCCAGCCATACATTTCATTAAACCGTCCCCCCGGCACCACATAGTCGTGGGGCAGGTACAGCAAACCGTGTTGCTCAATTTGATCCAGTTCGGCTGGCAAGGTTCGTAGCTCAATCTGTTCCAGTTCCGTGGAGCTAATGACGGTTTTTAAGGTTTGTTCAACGCGATCGCGATCCTCTCGGGGCGAAATATAGACCAGCCAAGGGCTTCCCGGTGGACCTCCCAATTTGGGATCTCTGGCCGCCTCTAAAATATGGGATGGCGATCGCCGGAGGGTTGTCCATGTCTGCTTAATGTAGGCTCTAACTGCCTGCAATTCTGTTTGCGAAGGGGTAGAGGTCAGTGGCAGCAATGTCTTATCCTGAATGATCCATGCAACTGATTGATCATAGCTCGAACATTCTGAAGCGTTTTAGAGGACGGTCGCCCCTCAAAGGGGATCGGTTCGTACCTGCCCTGGTGGATCAATGCTGGATTGTTTGATCCATCAGGGTTGGGGCACCCAACCCCTAGATAGCCATCCTGTGTGCGGTCTGTAGGGGCGCGGTGCCTGCGTCCTGAATGGGCACCTGAGCAGTTACATCGGTTGAAACAAAAAATCATTGAGAGTCAGGAAAAATTTGGGCGGGTCTTTGCCCCGCCCAAATAGCACCGATTGGCTGATGCCTAACGATTGGCTAAGGGGGTTGTCCAGTCCCGACGGTGTATATCACGGCGGTGGGCGGTCACGGTTGGAGGGGCAGAATGGTTCAACATTTTCCAGGTCATCTCACCCTGCAACGTTTGAATCAACGTCTGTTCAACGGCACCGACCAAATTTTTCCAGGTCAAGCCCTCGTTCTGGAGTAATAACTTCAACTTTTGCAACGCTTCATGCGCTTCACTGTCTTCTACGGCATGCAGCGGCACCGCGACTCGCAGCGGATCCTGTTGCACGGCCACTAAACCCTGCCGGACGGCGGTTTGGATCTGTTGCCGTAGGTCACGTTTAGCCCGCTGGGTTTGCAATTGCATCCCCTTCTGGCTGCACGCATACAGGGCGGGCAAGCGATTTAGGGCATAGGTAATCACTTCAACTCGGTTGACATAATGGGCAAGTTTGCGGGGTAAATGTGCGATTTGCCTATCAACCTCTTCTGCGACAAGAGGTTCCATAATATTGACATACCGTTGCTTGCCAATCGAAGTTGAGGGTGACTGAACATTCATAGTTACACTCTCTTATAACAATTACTGAAGCGGTTTTCGGCGTTGCTGAATCAGGATATGAATTAGAAGTTGGATGAATTGGAAC
>CAZJZR010000848.1:0-2076 GCA_964550475.1 uncultured bacterium | reverse complement strand
CGCGCCATCCAGGGGATTTTTGGCATCGAAACCTTTTTTGCCACCGAAACCGTACCGTTCCAAGATGGGGCCATTTTTAATGGCAATTTGCGGGGTGAAGCCGAGACGGTGCACACGCGCCTAAGTGCCAGTTTGCAGGAGCGGTTGGGCGATCGCTACCGCCTGTTCTTGGTAGAAAATCCCGAAGGCAAACCCGTGGTGGTAGTCCTACCCCGCAGCAACGAACCCCAACCCTCCACCCTGCCCCAAAAAGCCTTGGCGGGCATCCTCTTAGTGGCCACCCTCGCCACCTGCCTAGAGCGGGGCGGCATCCAAGCCGGATTTGACTTTTTCACGAACCTGGGACGGTTTGCCGAAGCCGCCCCGATCGCCCTCGGCATTCTAGCCGTACTGGTTGCCCACGAACTGGGGCATTGGTGGATGGCGCGACGGTATCAGGTGCGGTTGAGTTGGCCGTTTTTCATTCCGGCTTGGCAAGTCGGTTCCTTCGGTGCCATCACCCGGTTTGAGTCGATCCTGCCCAATCGCTCGGTGTTGTTCGATATCTCCATCGCGGGTCCCATCTGCGGTGGTTTGGTGGCGTTGACCATGCTGATTGGCGGTTTAGTCCTCTCCCGTGGCCCCGCACCCATCCAAGTGCCCTCGGAAATTTTTGAAGGCTCCCTGCTGGTGGGCGCGTTGGCGCGGGTGGTGATGGGTACGGCTCTGAAGGAATCAGTCGTGACGATTCATCCGCTGGCGATCGTCGGCTGGGTGGGCTTAGTGATTACGGCGATTAACCTGATGCCTGCGGGACAATTGGATGGGGGGCGGATCGTTCAGGCGGTTTATGGCCGCAAAATTGCCAACGGCACAACTATCGCCACGTTGACCGTGTTGGCGATCGGGGCGTTGTTTAATCCCCTCGCGTTGTATTGGGCGGTGGTGATTCTAGTCCTACAGCGGGGGTTGGAGCGTCCCAGCTTGAACGACCTCACCGAACCGGATGATACCCGTGCGGCTCTGGCGTTGCTGGTGTTGTTTTTGATGATTACCACCCTATTACCGCTCACCCCCAGTTTGGCGGGGCGGTTGGGCATTGGTGGTTAGGTGGGAATCGCCCACCGGAGTATGTCCGGTGGGATGATGCCGTTTAGGGATAAAACCCCAAATCCGTGCCTTTGCCAGCGTGAACCAACGCCAATTGGTGGTAGCGGTTGGCATGTTCAATCAGATCGGCAGCTTGTTCCTCGGTGACCGGACGGCTCACCTTGCTGGGAACTCCCACCACCAGCGATCGCGGCGGCACATCCTTGGTGACCAACGCTCCGGCACCGACAATGCTGCCACTGCCCACCCGCACCCCATTCAAAATAATTGCCCCAATCCCAATCAAACAGCCTGCTTCCACATGCGCCGAATGAATCACGGCTCGATGCCCCACGGTGACATGGCTCTCTAGCACCACAGGCAAGCCGGGATCGCAGTGCAGCACCGCTCCATCCTGCACATTGGCATAGTCCCCCACCAGAATCCGCTCCACATCGCCCCGCACCACTGCCCCGTACCAAATGCTGGCTCCTTCGCCCACCTCCACCTGCCCCAACACGGTGGCATTGGGAGCAATGAAGGCAGCGCGGGAAAAATCTGGGGTTGGCCAAAAGTTGGGAAATGGATGCATGGCAAGGAAGAAGATTTGAGATGTTCGCTCAGCTTTTCCATTGTCAGTCATCGGTGCCGCTCTAGGAAGCCCACACAGTCAGCCCCAGATTCAACCATGAGCGTCACGCTTTGGCTGCCACAGACTCGGTTGGGTCAGGATTGGTAACTTCTTGACTGCGTTTCAGGATCACCATCTCGCTACCGACTAGGGGACTCCGTGCCAGTAAGGTGGTTTGGCGATCGCGCAACTCCAGCTCCGTAAAGTCAAGTTCCTGCGATCGCTGCAACACCGCTGCGGCCAGTTGGTTTTGTTGACGGGGGGACAGGCTGTACCACTGATCGGTCAGGCTGACGGTGAGGCGACGACGACCAAAGTTAGCCTGAATCGACCACACCAGATCGCTCCCAAAGGGTTGGGTGACTTCGCTGATCCGG
>CAZJZR010000847.1:0-2080 GCA_964550475.1 uncultured bacterium | reverse complement strand
AAGGCTACGAAAGTACGTCCCAATGCATATAAGTCTGATGAAGGTTCGGCTTGCCCTGCAATTTGCTCTGGCGGTGCATATCCGTGGGAAAAAACTCGCGTGCCTGTTAATTCACCGCGTAATTTTTGGGCATAGGTTTCAGTATCAAATGGTCTGGCAATTCCAAAGTCAATTAAGACTAATTGACCATCAGGTTTGCGAATAATATTGTCGGGTTTAATATCCCGATGTAAAACATTATTACTGTGGATTACAACCAGAATTTCTAATAATTGACGTAACCAATCGATCGCCTGTGATTGCGAAATCTTGGGACATGATTGTTTACCCAACCATGTTCTAAGTGTATCCCCTGGAATTAGTTCCATCACCAGGCAATGCAGCGGTTGCCGTTGTCCATCTAGGGAATGCAAGAAATAGCCATCCGAATCAATTTTTGGAATACCTGGATGACGTAATTGGCTAAGAATTTCAGCCTCTCGTTGCACCATCAGAATGGTTTTATAGTTCTGATGTTCGACTCTTAAAATTTTGAGAGCTTTGACCGTATCACCGTCTTCTACTGTCCAAGTATCACCAAAACCGCCTGCACCCAAGCGGTTAATTACTCGATATCGATCCTTCAGCACCATTCCTGGCTGAAGCATGATGACTCCACCGTTAAAGCCTGCACTATGAACATCTGATCATGAGATCGCATTTGCCGCGTATTGTATCAGAGCTGGCTCAAGCCTGCCTCCGATACCGATTCACATACTTAATCATAGTTGGTTGGAGGGTAAAACATAGTTGAGTTTTGGTACGAACCTTTTCTAGTAGCGATCGCCGATCCAATGACTCCAATACCGGAATTACAACCGATGACGATTCAGGCGGCTCTAAGGCTGCTTGGATTTGAGCTAACGATAAGGGTTCACCAGCACTCGCTAAAATGAACATTACTTGTTGTTCTAGTGCGGACAAAGCTTGTAGTTGCTGTGCTAAAACATACTCCAAATCCCCTAAAAATAAGGTGTTTTGGTTGAGGCAAAGATTGATATCGCCATCAAAGAAATCTTGCACATAGGTGGCAATCATGCGAATGCCTAAAATATTGCCTCGATAAGGTTCTACCAGGTCTTGCCAGCGTTCCATTCCAACTAAACGATAATCTGCCAAAATTTCCCGCGCAGATTCACCTAACCCTTCCAGCAAATAAGTTCTGACTGATCCCGTAGGAGCGGCTAACCGCATTTCTCTAGGTGTTTCCCAACTGGTTACTAATAAGCAACTCTGATGTTCTTCATCAATGATTCGTCGCAATAGTTCACCATAAACTTCATAGCCTGGTTGATATTCCCCAGCTAACCCTCCTTTACCAAAAACCACCTGTAGATTATCCAATACCACTAAACATCGGTAGCGGCGTAGATACTCCATCATTTGGTTAAGTTGCCCATCTAGGTGAGGTAGAGAATCAAGGGAAGTCGAACCAGAAAAAACCTGCAAAAGATCCCCTAACAGATCGGTCAAGGGTTGTGGAGTCCGCAGCGATCGCCCAACTACATAGTCAAAGTGGGCATCAAGCTGCTGAATTAACTTAACAGCTAAGGCTGTTTTGCCAATCCCTTTCGTGCCTCGTAATAGCACAACTCGACAAGCATCTTGGACAATCCACTGCTCCAACATAGCCAATTCTTGTGTCCGGCCATAGAAACATGGGAGACTGGGCATTCCCACTACACTGCGACGTACTTGATCTGATAATTCAGACGTTTGATCAGGCCATAACTCGTTGATTGCGCCATCTGGATCTACACAATAGCCTGCTTGTGCCAATAAGAGCGGAACCTCGCGCCATCCCACCTTTAAGTCTTGCTTGAATTTATCCACAAGCAGATCCCGGATATAACTGTACAAATCTGAGAGATATCCCCTGACCGTATCTGAGGACAAATGCAGATGGTCGGAAATATCACGCGGTTGATGGCCACACAACACACCCTTCAGGCAATTCTCTTCACCGGATGACAAGGATTTACCTTTGACTTTGCTCAATGCTGTGTAGATTGATTGCAACTTCCAGCGAACGGAGGCTGCT
>CAZJZR010000846.1:0-2088 GCA_964550475.1 uncultured bacterium | reverse complement strand
TTGGAACCCGTTTTGCTGCGATCGCCAATTTCCGTCCGATGCTTCTTCACCCCATCATAATTGGCGGTGATGGTGCCTGCACCAATGTTGACTTTTTCGCCTAGGGTGGCATCACCAATGTAAGACAGGTGAGCCACGTTGGTGCGATCACCCAACTGACTATTCTTCAACTCAACAAAATTACCAATCCGGCAACCCGACCCCACCTGGACATGGCCGCGCAGATGGGCATAGGGACCCACCCGCGTTCCATCGGCCACTTCGCTGTCGGTAATCACGGAATACAGCACCGTCACATTGGCACCCAACTGGCTATTTTCAATTAAACTGCCGGGGCCAATCCGACTGCCAGACTGGATGGTGGTCTGGCCGCGCAGATGGGTTTGTGGTTCAATAATCACATCCGCAGCCAGTTGCACCGTGTCGTCAATGGTGATGCTGTCGGGGTCAATCATCGTCACCCCCGCCGCCATCCACTGATCCTTCACCCGCGTTTGCAAAATCTCATAGGCCGTAGCCAGTTGTTTGCGGTCATTAATCCCCAAAATTTCCTGGTAGTCTTCCACATCCACCACCATCACCCCACCGGACTCCCTGGTTTCGGCAGAGCCTTTCGCATTGGCGGCTTCCACCAAAATATTCAAGGCATCGGTGATGTAATATTCCTGTTGGTCATTGTTGCTCTGCAATTCGGGCAACACTTTGGCTAAACTCGGCCAGTGGAAGCAGTACACCCCGGCATTAATCCGATGGCTTTGCTTTTGGGCAGGCGTGCAGTCGCGGTCTTCCACAATTTGCTGCAAGTGGTTGTGACCATTGCAAAACACCCGACCATAGCCTTGGGGATTGGGCAAATGGGCAGCCAGCAAGGTGGCCGCATTGCGATTGTTAACGTGGGTTTCCAGCAACAGCTTGACGGTTTGGGGACGCAACAATGGCACATCGCCATTCAGTACCAACAGGTCGCCCTCAAACCCCTCAAGACAGGGCAACACCTGCTGCACCGCATGACCCGTCCCCTTTTGTTCCCGCTGTTCCACAAACACCACATCGGGATAGTGCTGCAACGCCGATCGCACCTGATCACTGCCATACCCAACAATCACAAACTGATGTTGGGGTTGCACCTGAGACAAACTGGTCAACACCCATTCCACCAGCGATCGCCCCCCCAAGGGATGCAACACCTTCGGCAACCCAGACTTCATCCGTGTGCCTTTCCCCGCCGCCAAAATTGCAACTGCTACCATGCCCTTCATCTCTGTCTGTTGCACGTCCGTGAATCATTCGCTGTGAATCATTCACTAATTTCCACTGGAGTATACCGTGCAGCGAGGGAGGTTAAAGGAGTTCTAACGGATATTAATCGCTTGTAGCGTGTAGGTTGGGTGGAGCAACAGCGATACCCAACATGGGATATTGCCACAAAACCTATCAATGTTGGGTTTCGCCCAGGCTCTACCCAACCTACGATTCGGCTCTCCCAAGCAACGTTATCCCATCGGTTGGGGCAGTTCAACTGCCCCCATCCCAGATTAATCAAAGTGTCCTATCGGCAAAAGCCAACACCATCTCACTCACCCACCCACCCACTCACCACTCATCACTCCCCCACTCACTCCCCACCGATTTGCTATGGTAAAACTGATACCACCTTAGGCAGAACGTTCCCATGGTGATTACAGCCACTCCTCCACTTCAGGTCACCGTCAGTTCCCTAGAACAGTTTCTCAACCACCCACCCGATCGCAGCGAATGGGTGAATGACCAACTCGTAACCAAAGCAGAAATGACAGCTAAAACCGGACGCATTCAGGCACGATTAGCCTATTACTGGCGTGACCATTTGATTGCCAATGGACAAGGTGGTGAAGTCTACACTGAAACAGCCTGTCGGACTGTGGGACGGGTGCGGTGTCCGGATGTGGCCTATCTGCCGCCAGCGCAGGTAACGGAATTTGGTGACTTCAAGGTATTGCCTCACAGTTTCCCACTGGTGGCAGAAATTATTTCGCCGACCGATCTGGCTGAAGAGGTGTTCACCAAAGTGCGGGAATATTTAGCCTCCCAGGGTCAGGAAATCTGGTT
>CAZJZR010000845.1:0-2100 GCA_964550475.1 uncultured bacterium | reverse complement strand
AAACGATCCCGTTCCAAGACTTAATGCTGCATTTGGACCAAACGTAATGCCATGGGGATTAATGAAAATTAAATTGGCGTTATTAGTAGTACCGAGGGTACCGTTGATATAAGATGCTACATCGGTTACGCGGGCAAAAATAGTTTGCACCCCAGCAGGCGCAATAAATCTGGCTGTCCCACTTGGTAAAGAAAACTGGCTAAAACTGTGGAAAAGGTTGCCACCCATTTGGGTTCCGCCTTGGACATTGGGAGAATTCCAAGTCGTACCCAAACCATTGGGAATAATTTGACCGAACACAGGCTGGGCAACAGCAAGTGGGATGAGGAGTGCCGCCCCAGTTAGCCATTTGAGTTTATTTGTAGAATTCATGAGGCGTTCCACTCCCTACGCTTTAAGCCCTGAGGTACTAGTCAGATGGGGTCAAATTTATACGATCAATTTAAAGTTGCAGGATTGAGAGTTTTGACATGCACCTCAGTTCTATAGAAAAACACCGTGTTTCAGTAAAAAATTAGATTTAGCCTTTGCACATCACTATTTTAAGCACGACATCTCGCGTTCTTGCACTGGCACAGCATACATAAGTGTTTTTGCAAGTATGGATAACGGTAGGACTGTAACCGTTCACTCCCCGTCAGGGAAGGAACAAGCGGGCGTAGCCCGCAACGCTTTTCCTCCGTGGGGATGTGAATGGTTACGTCGGAATTTTCCATAGATTCTTCATCTACTTAAAGTTTTAATGCAGATTTATCCCATAGTCTTTGAAATTCTTGGCGTTGAAGCAAATCTTGGTTAGGATGAAACCAAAGCTAAATTCCAGCCAACCTAAGGAGAACCTGATAATGGAACCGATGGAGACTGCCAAGAAAACTGCGCCTCAAGACACCAATATTGAGTTAGATACCGAATCTACCGAACTCAGTGATACAGATCTCGAAGATATTGCTGGAGGAACTGAAGGCGGTTCAGGTGATGGTGGTGACAAAAGCTGATTGAAACAATTGCTCGCTCTGTAGCTTTAGCTCAACCTGACGCAAACTCATGCAGAAGGTGATGTCTATCGTAGCTAAGAATTAGGAGTTACTGAATTTACAGGAGTTATTGAAGTTACATTTTTGAGTTTCATACTCCTACCCATTACAGTGAAGAATGCAGGCAAGGATGAGATCATGTCTCCTTACCTGCATTTTCGCCTTGGGTCGGTCAAGTGGTTGTTGGCAAGGAAGACCATTGAGGCAAGGAAGCGATCGCTGGTGCAGACTGAAGTCGTGCAGGCTGAGACCGTGCAGAATTAAGGCGTGAAAACAATTGAGAAGTGGACATCTTCTCGCAACGAGCGATCCTCCACCCGGTCATTAATCAGCGGGAAGCCTACATCTACCCGTGCCCGCAGTTTTTCACCCAAGCGCAATTGCAAGCCCACCCCAGCACTGAGGAGTTGGTTGGGGACAGGTTGATCGGTGCCGTTATTCCAGCCTTGGCCGAAGTCTACAAACGGTACCACCTGCACCAAGCCCTGTAAGCGCGGAATCCGGAACAGGGGTAAATACATTTCCGCTGAGGCGAAGATGCCGTTGTCGGCCAAGACGCTGCTGGTGCGATAACCGCGCACCGTATCCAGTCCGCCCAAGCTAATCTGTTCGACGGGGACAAGGGGGCGATCGGAAAGTAACACCTGTCCCTTCACCGCCAACAAAACATCCTTACCAAAGGAATGTACCCAGAACCCACGACCTTGCCAGGATAGAAATTGCCCATCCGGCGGTTGATCGAGAATGGTTGCGCCTAGGGCATCCACCCCAGCACTAAACTCCGATTGCAGGGAGATGACATTGCGTTCCCCCTTCATTGTCCATTCCTGCCCAAACCGCACGGCTGTGACCACAGTTCGGCCTTCCGCATCCGCCCCTCGACCAGGGAAGGGCAGCGGTATCCCACCATTAAATCGTTCTAAAAAGACCCCTTCGTTACTGAAGCGAGTACCGCGTAAGGTCAGGGCAAATTCATGTTTCGCTGTTTGGAAGATGGGAGCCTTGAGGGCCAGTTCGTAATTTTCCGATCGCGACTTAATATCCAATTCGTTAAACGGTGGCTCGA
>CAZJZR010000844.1:0-2106 GCA_964550475.1 uncultured bacterium | reverse complement strand
CGGGGCGATCGCGCCCATCCCTCCAGTCAGGGGATGGTGTGTGTCAAGGGTGCCACCGTTGCCGAAAGTTTAGACAAAGACCGCTTGCTGTATCCCATGTGGCGGGAGTCCTTGGGCGATCCGTTTCGGCGGATTAGTTGGGATGAGGCATTGGGGCGATTGAGCGATCGCATCCAAGCCATTCGCCAAACCCGTGGAGCCGATGCCATCTGCATGTACGGCTCTGGGCAAATGCAAACGGAGGATTATTACGTTGCTCAAAAGCTGCTGAAAGGCTGTCTGGGCACCAACAACTTCGACTCCAACTCGCGGCTGTGTATGTCCTCCGCCGTGTCGGCCTATGTGCAGAGTTTTGGTGCTGATGGCCCCCCCTGCTGTTACGACGACCTCGACTTAACCGACTGTGCCGTGCTGATTGGCACTAACACAGCGGAATGCCACCCGATCATCTTCAACCGCTTCCGCAAGCATCATAAAAAAAATCCCCACGTCAAACTGATCGTCATTGACCCGCGCCGCACCGAAACCGCCGAGGTTGCCGATTTGCACTTGGCGATCAACCCCGGTACGGATATTGACCTGCTCAACAGCATTGCCCATGTGTTGTTGGTGAATGGTGAGTGCGATCGCGGCTTCATTGCCGCCCACACCAACCACTACGACGAGTTTGAAGCGGTGATCAAACAGTATCCCCCCGCTGTCGTGGCCGATCGCTGCGGGGTCACGGTCGAGCAAATTGAACAGGCGGCTGCGTATTGGGCACAGTCCGAGCGGGTGCTGTCGATGTGGTCGATGGGGGTAAACCAGTCCAGCGAAGGCACCGCCAAAGCCCGTGCTATCATCAACCTGCACCTGCTGACCGGACAAATTGGCAAACCGGGCGCGGGGCCGTTTTCCCTCACCGGACAACCCAACGCCATGGGCGGACGGGAATCCGGCGGTCTGTGTAACCTGCTGCCCGGTTATCGCCATGTCAAGTTTCCAGAGCATCGGGCAGCGGTGGAACAGTTCTGGAACCTGCCCCCCGGCAGCATTTCCCCCCACTGGGGACGCACCGCTTGGGAGATTATCACCGGGTTGGAACTGGGGGAGGTGGAGTTGCTCTGGGTGGTAGCCACCAATCCCGTAGTCAGCTTGCCGGACTTGGAACGGGTGAAACGAGCCTTGCAGCGATCGCCCTTTACCGTCCAACAGGACTGCTACTACCCCACCGAAACCGCCGCCTTTGCCCATCTGCTCCTACCAGCGGCGCAATGGGGCGAAAAAACGGGCACCATGACCAACTCCGAGCGCGTCGTCACCCTCTGCCAAGCCTTCCGTCAGCCCCCCGGTGAAGCCCGCCCTGACTGGCAGATCTTCGCCGATGTCGCCCATCGCCTCGGCTTTGCCGATCACTTCCCCTTCACCACCCCCGCCCAAGTCCACGCCGAATTTGTCCAAATCACCCGTGGCCAACCCTGCGACATGACCGGAATCAGCCACGGGCGGTTGGCAGAGAGTCCGTTGCAGTGGCCGTGTCCAAAAGAGGGAGTAGGGAATAGGGAATGGGGAATAGGGAATGGGGAATGTTTTGCTGACTCAGAACCCCAAAATGCAACGGCTGTTGACCCTACTCCCTACTCCCCACTCCCTACTCCCCAATCTCCCAAACGCCTCTACACCGATCACCACTTCCACACCCCCAATGGACGGGCGAATTTTTCCGCCTATCACTCGCGGGGGTTGGCGGAGCCGCCGGATTCGCAGTATCCGTTTGTGCTGACCACGGGACGGCTGTACGGCCATTGGCATACCCAAACCCGCACGGGACGGATTGAGAAGACGCGGCGGATGTACCCGAATCCGTTTATCGAAATCCATCCCCGTGATGCGGAACGGTTAGGGATTGCGGAGGGGGAACTGGTGTTGGTGCGATCGCGCCGTGGCCATGCCAAATTTCCCGCCAAGGTGACCCGTGGCATTGCACCGGGGACGGTGTTCGTGCCGTTACATTGGGGCGCACTGTGGGCAGAGGAGGCGGAGGCCAATGCCCTCACCCATCCCCACGCCTGCCCCGACTCCCGCCAACCGGAGGTGAAAGCCTGTGCGGTACAGTTGCAAAAATGG
>CAZJZR010000843.1:0-2107 GCA_964550475.1 uncultured bacterium | reverse complement strand
CATGCGGGCGCGATCGCCCAGACGGTAGGACAGTCGCCGCAGGGAGGGACAGGAACGGAAACTGGGGATGGTGCGACTGGTGGGGATGTGTTTGGCGGTTTTGACGCGGATCATGGTTGTTCTGGGGGAGCGGCAACTTCAGTGGGTGCAGGAGCCAGTTGGCGCAGCGATCGCAACTCAGCCTCCAAACTTTCTACCCGTTGTAACAGTTTTTGGTTGGCATCCAACAAGGTGCGAGTTTGGGAGTTGAGATGGGGATCGCTCTCCCACCAATTGATGCCGATTTCCTTCGCCTTGTCAACCGACGCAATCAGCAGGCGAATCCGAATATTCAGCAACTCAGTGGAACCAACGGAAACGGTGATGTCACCCGCAATCACAACGCCTTTATCCAAAACCCGCTCCAATACGTCTGCGAGGGATGATCCCTGGGTGGCAGTGACCATCGAACGTTGGCTAGTGGAGCGGGGTGGAGGAACGGTCATAGGAAAAATTGATCAATGATTGCATCAAGGCTATTCGGACTGTTCAGACTGTTCAGCGGTTCGGGCGTGATAGACAGTCCGTTGAGCCTCAGTCGATCCAGATTTGTGATCCCGTTGGACGGTGACCAAATCCTTCTCTGTGAGCGATCGCAACGCATTGACAGCACGCACCCGATTAATTTTTAACGCCGACTCAACTTGACTCACATTAGCACCGGGTTGGGTTTGTAAAAACGCCAACACCTCATCTTCATAGGGCACCGTTTTCAGAGTTGCCGTTGCCGCTTTGGTGGCGGCGGCTGGCGAGTCCGTTGTTGGCGTGGCTAATTCAGCCTCACCATTGACTTCACCTTCATGGGTCGCCATTCCGTTTGTAGACGAGCCATTCACCTGGGTTGCCGCCAAAATTTTGGCATCCCAATCAGTGGTGTCAGAGTCTGATCCATCGGCCTCGGCGGTGCTGTTTACCACACCATCATCACTTACACCATCATCATTTAAGGTGGCAATCAGATCCCCGTGGTCACCGGGAGCGATCGCCCCATTGCCCACGCCATTACCTCCGCCATTGCCTAGCCCATTAGTCAGGGCAATTCGCACCTCCCCCATCTGCGCTTCCGGCAATTGCAACTCCTTAAACAATTGCCATAGCAGTTGTTTGGCCTCGGCAAACGACACCCCCGCCCGCGATAGCAGGACATCACCGCAAATGTCGCGGAAATCCTCATCGTCGGGGGTGACGGGGATGCTGTAGTCGTGGCAGACTTTGCTGATCATCAGGCAAGAGCGCAAACCGGATGACTTGTCGGTGTGGGTGCGGGTGCGGAACAACTGCACCAACCGGACAATAAACAGTGCCCCATCACGGGCGATCCCGGTCTTTTGCACCAACACTTCCTGCTGGGTTAGCTCATCCGGCTCCGGCATGTTGATCGTCACCAACCGATCCAGCAGCGCATCTTGGGTGGCATGAACACCGCAATACTCCTCTGGATTAGAGGTGAAAATACCTCGGAAGTGGGGATTCACCCGGATGTATTCGTTGCGGTGGGCATTGGGCGGCAACACCAGCAACTTTTCTTCCAACGCCGATAGCAGAACGTTGTTCACCTCTGGGCGGGAACGGTTGAACTCGTCATACACCAGAGTAAAGCCTTCGCGGCAAGCCATGGTGAGGCGAGAATCCACCCAAGTTTGGCGCATCTCATCCTCCAGCTTGACCACGCTGTGGATGAAGTTGTCCACCACTTTTTTGCGGGTGTAGCCCGTCTGATTGCCAATCAAATCAGAGGTGGTGAACTCATCATCGCCAAAAATCAGCATAATCGGGCGGCTGAGCAAATCGGCTAGATGCAGGGCCAGAGTGGTTTTTCCGGTTCCCGCAGGCCCGCGCAAGTGCAAGGAAAAACCAGCTTGCAGGTAACGCAATGCCCGCCTGGTTAGCCGCTCCACACTGGGGGTGCTGACAAAGCCCTTAGAACGAACCTGGAGAACTGTAGTCACGAATTAGACTCCTCTCGGACGTAATAGACGCGATCGCGCTGAGTAATTAAACTTTTCTGGATTAGGGAAGTCAGGGCATCCACCGTTTGAATCCGGTTGATTCCCAAACTCGATTCAAT
>CAZJZR010000842.1:0-2112 GCA_964550475.1 uncultured bacterium | reverse complement strand
GGCTTAGCCCAGTGTTTAGTCGAAATGAAAGCCTGTCAATGGAACAACCAACAGATTGATCGCGCCATCGATGTCTTTGGCATCGTCATCAATGGCGACACCTGGCGGTTTAAATTGGTATTAGACAGATGGGGGAGCACATACCAAAAGAGACCATTGATATCTACCTGCTTGATCAAGGAACCGATGTGTGACGTTCTTTGGACGACAAATCCCTTGTAGTGGTGAGACGCACGGATAACTTTGTATTGGCGACAACAGGACGTTCTTTTTTGGGAAATCCCTAATCGTCCCACTCAATCGTCCCACTCAATCGACCCAGCCCATATCTTCGTTGTTCAAGCGGCGGGTGGGTACACCCAGTTGGATGGAGTGGGAGCGCAATTGCTTAATACTCGACTTCAGCGGTTTGACCTCAACGGTTGCGGTTGGCGGCGATGAGAGGCTAGGGGCGGGGGTGGCGGGAATGGGGCTATTGGCAGGACGGTAGGCGGGAGTGGCGGCAGGGGTTGGGGGGACTTGCGGCGATCGCACTCCATTGGTTGCATACCCAGAATGGGGCGGCTGCACTTCGCGATAGTCCGTTGCTGCGTGATCAGGATGGGCATTGGCCGGATCAGGGTTGACCTCAACGGTTTCCACCACCGCATGTTCCAAGGCCGCCTGCTCCAGAGCTTCGCGAATCTCCGTCAATTCCTGAATCACTTGCTTGGCCTGATTCAGTTCCGCCTGCACCATCTGCAACTCCATTAAATTCCGTTCCAACGTATCCGCACGGGATAGCTGCTGTTGCAGTTGGGTTTGCAGATCGCTCACCTGTTGTTGCAATTCCGTTTGCGATCGCCGCGCCGCCTCTAATTCAGCCGTCAACGTCGCAACTTGGGCAACTTGGGCATCGAGGTCAGCCTGGAGGCGATCGCGCAGAGGATCGGCGATCGCCATCCGAGCAGTCTTGGATTTGGTTGCCCGTTTCGCAGTTGTTTCTCCAGCCAGCGCAGACTCACCGGGATCGTCACTCTCCACCCCATCGCTGCCGGGATTCGCATCCGCATCAGCAGGCAGCGTTTTCGTCACCTCTTCCCGCAACAAATCAGCCAACCGTTTTCTGGGCATCACGTCCTCCAATCCCGCTGAATTTCATCCGCCACTCGCCGATAATCTGCCTCCGCTTCCTTGGCGTTTTTCCCGCGCCACTGCGACACCGGAACCCCGTCCAATGCCGCCCGCTCATGGGCTTTGTAGGCACGCACAAACGCATTACAAGCGGGGATATTCAACTCCATTAAGGTATTTTGGGCTTCCAGAGCTTCTCCCAAACTGCGGGGATCAACGCGGGTCAGCAACACCCGATAGGCAACGCTGGCTGGAATCACCGCTTCCTTCACCGTGTCAATCAGCACCGTTAGATCCATCGGTGCGGGTGGAGTTGGCAAAATCAGGTAATCCGCCGCCGCAATCACCGTTGTCAGCGTTTTGGAACCCAGAGCCGGAGGCGTGTCTACCACCAACAGGTCATAGCCCGTCAGTTGGTGCAGTTTGTCCAATACCGAGGGGTCGGTTTCCGCCGACAAATCAAACCCAATCGACTTATCACCCCGTTCTGCCCACCATGTCGCCGATCCCTGGGGATCGGAGTCCACCAACAGCACCCGGTGTTGTTCTGCAAAAATCGCAGCTAAATTAACGGCAGTGGTGGTTTTACCCACGCCGCCTTTGCCATTCAGAACAACTAAGATCTTTGCAGCAGCAGATGACTTCACAAGCGGTTCAGATAGGTATCACAAACATCTAATCAGACAACCAGCGAATCAAGTCATCTGATCAAAAATCTGATCAAAAAAGTGTGTTTACATCATCTCCCAAGTTGCCGTTCTGATCGCTCCCCGTTAGACTTCTTTCACAATGTGATCGGGTTTCATTTCACAATGTGATGGGTGATGCATGATGCCAAATATCTCCTGCTGATCCATCGCGGCTTCATAGCGGTTCCATCGCGGCATCAGTTGCAACATAGCAGCCAAACCGTCTACCCTGGTCAGCACCTCCATCGGTGTAGTCGTAACCGTTCACATCCCCCCATAAGAAAAGTGTTGCGGGCTACGCCCGCTTGTT
>CAZJZR010000841.1:0-2113 GCA_964550475.1 uncultured bacterium | reverse complement strand
CACATCGTCGGAGTGCTGGTCAAAGTAGCCGATGTGGATGGTTTCGCCCAGTTCGATGCTGCCGGAGTCGGGTTGTGCCCGTCCGGTGATCAGGTTCATCAGGGTGGATTTTCCGGCTCCGTTGCTGCCAATGATGCCGATGCGGTCTTCGGGGTTGAAGTTGTAGCTGAAGTTGGTGATTAGGGGGCGATCGCCATACGCTTTACAGAGGTTGGTAATTTCAATCACCTTTTTGCCGATGCGTCGCCCAGCGGTGGAAATGCTGACTTTGCCGTGAGCCGTTTTGAATTCCTGATCCTGCATGGCGCGGATGCGATCGATGCGGGCTTTTTGCTTGGTGCTGCGGGCTTTGGGGCCGCGTTTCAGCCATTCCAACTCGCGCCGCAGTACGCCTGCATGTTTGCGTTGGCTGCTGGCGGCTACATCTTCGGCTTCGGCTTTTTTGTCCAGATAATAGGCGTAGTTGCCGCTGTAGCTGTAGAGGTCGCCGCGATCAATTTCCAAAATCCGGTTGGTGACTTGATCCAAGAAGTAGCGATCGTGGGTGATCAGCAACAGGGCACCGCGAAACCGTTTCAGATAACTTTGCAACCATTCCACTGACAGCGCATCCAGGTGGTTGGTCGGTTCATCCATCAGCAACACATCCGGATCGGCCAACAGGGCGGTGGCGAGGGCGATGCGTTTGCAGTAGCCGCCAGAGAGGTCGCCAATTTTGGCCTCGAAGTCGGCAATCCCCAGTTGGGTAAGGATGCGTTTGGCATTAGTTTCCAGTTCCCACGCCCCCACCTGATCCATCCGTTGGGAGACTCTGGACAGCTCTGCCAACAATGCTTGGGAGTCGCCTTGGCTGTGTGCCAAGTGGTCAGAAATCCGTTCGTAGTCCCGCACTAGGGTCATGGCTTCGCCACTGTCAGCGAAGATTTGTTCCAAGACAGTCCGGTTCTTGTCGAGGTCAGGTTGTTGGGGCAGGTAAACGATGGTGGCCTTGGGGTTGACCCAGCGATCGCCCCCGTCCATTGGCTCCAGTCCGGCAATCATTTTCAGCAGGGTCGATTTGCCGGAGCCGTTGGTGCCAATTAAGCCCACTTTGTCGCCTTCTTCCAAGCTAAAGCTGGCATCGCGGAGAATTTCCTTGATGCCGAAGTCTTTTTTAAGCGATCGCAGGGTAAAAATCGTCATGAATTCTTGATGATTACTCGTCAGTTTCCCCAAGCCAGACCCTTAGCCGCACAGATTAGGCACCCGCGCCTAGAGCACGCCTTCGCCCCATGGCCAGCGACTAGAAATCTTCCGGAAATGGTCGTTCAGCAGTTGGTAGTCTAAGTAACCCTTCCGCCACTGTTCTGAGGGATTATGAACGTCTCTACCGCCCTATTGTCTGCCATTTTTGCCAGTTTGGTACAATTTGCCCCCTTACTGGCCGTCCAGCCCGCCCGCGCCGATGCCCTGCCGTCAACCGCCGAACAGGCTCCCGAACAGGCGGGGATTCAGGTCTACCGCACGGCGAATCCGGCGGTGGTGACCATCCGCAGTGGCCCCCGCACCGGATCGGGCAGCATCATTACCGCAGACGGGTTGGTGTTGACCAACGAGCATGTAATTCGGGCAGGGCAACCGACGATCGCCACCAATGCCATCACCGTCAGCGTCAATTTGGCCGATGGGCGACGCTATACCGGACAGGTAATTGCCCTCGATCGTGCCAATGATTTGGCGTTGCTGCAATTGGTGGGCGACATGGGCGAAGTCCCCAGCGGGTTGCCAACGGTGCAGTTGGCGATCGCCGATCAATTAGAGGTGGGTGAGCGGGTGTATGCGATCGGCAGTCCGTTTGGCTTGTCGGGCACCTTAACCACGGGCATCCTCAGCCGCATCGACCCCAATGGCGATTTGCAAACCGATGCGTCCCTGAATCCCGGTAATTCCGGTGGCCCGTTGCTGAATGCCAACGGCGCATTGATTGGGGTGAACAAGGCGATCATGACCCGTGAAGGCAATACGGGGATTGGCTTTGCCACCAGTGTGCGGACGGCAGCGGCATTTATGCAGCAATATCGCCCCCAAGCCTTGTTGGCTCAAGGGTACAGCGGCTTGCCTACGCCTCCAGCCG
>CAZJZR010000840.1:0-2117 GCA_964550475.1 uncultured bacterium | reverse complement strand
GTTTCCTCTGGCTCTGGAGCTTCCCGCAGCAACGCTTCCATCAGGAACCGCACGCCGTAATCCTTTTCCGCCACGCCCATACACACGGGCACAATCAAATCGGCTCCCAGTTCCAGCTTCAGATCCCGCTCAATTTCTTCCTGCGGCGGTTCAATGTCTTCCAGCAGTTCTTCTAATAAATGATCGTCAAAGTCGGCTAGGGCTTCCAACATTTCCGCCCGCGCCGCGTGTTCCTGATCGCGCAGATCGTCCGGCAAGGGTACGGGATCCGGCGGGCCACCGGGATGGTAGTGGTAGGCTTGCTCGGTCACCAAGTCAATAAATCCGGTCAAGCTTTCCCCTTGACCAATGGGGTATTGGTGCAATACCAGGGGACGACTGGAAACGGTTTTCAGGGCTTGCAGCAGATCCATGAAATTGGCATTGGGGCGATCCATCTTGTTAACAAACAGGATGTGCGGGATCTGCCAGTCGTCTAAAAATTTCAGCAATGGAGCGAGGGAAATGGCACGGTTGCGGGTGGCGGTTCCGGTGGGGTCGTCGCTGACCGCTTCACAAACCACGATCGCCGCATCGACCCCAACCAGGGCGTTGTAGGTTTCTTGGGCAAATTCAACAAAGCCGGGACAGTCCAAAAAATTAAAACGAACGCCGCCATACTCAGTGCTGGCGGCGTTCATTTCAATGCTCATTTGGCGTACCCGCGTCCCGGTGGACGCATCTCTTAACTCGGCGGCACTATCGCCTACGGTGTTGCCATCTTGCACTTTCCCTTTGCGAGAGATGGCTCCGGTTACAAATAACAAGCTTTCAAGCAGTGTGGTTTTACCACTGGAGTACGGCCCCACAATCGCGACGTTGCGGCAGCCGGAGGACACTTTTTGGATCATAAGTCCCTCCTGGGATATTTATCTTGTTATCTATCAACCTATATCGCAGGGGACATGGGTTGAAAAAACTCCACTATCTCTTAACACCTAGTTAATGGAATGTAAGAGACCATAGCACTATGACTTCCCTCTCCCCATCGCCATCTCCCAACTGTTCCCTGTTGGCACATACGCTGCAACGGGTGCGATCGCCCATCATCATTGCCGTTGCAGGCGACAGTGGCAGCGGTAAAAGTACCTTCAGCGATGGCATTCGTCGATTGCTGGGGGATGATTTGGTCACCACGATTTGCACCGATGGCTATCACAAAGAAAATCGGGTGCAACGGCAGCAGAGTGGTCGGTTACCGCTGGATCCCGCTGCCAATCATCTGGATCTGTTAGCGCAACATCTGGCCAGCCTCAAGCAAGGCCAACCGATTCAACTACCGCTGTACAACCACGCCACCGGAGAATTTGATCCGCCGCAACTATTCAGCCCAACCCCCATCATCGTGGTGGAGGGGCTGCATGTGCTGTATCCCGACTTTTTGCCCTGGATCGACTTCAGCATTTACGTAGACCCGGATTTAGCGGTGAAGTGGGAGTGGAAATGGGCGCGAGACGTGAAGCGGCGCGGCCACAAGGCAGAGGCGTTGGAGTCGGAAATGCTCCATCGCTTGGCCGCTTACAAACGTTGGATTGATTTCCAAAAGACCAATGCCCATGTGGTGATTAAAATCTTTCCCAGCCAAATTGATCAGTGGGCGCGGCATCGCTTTCGCGGCAGTTTGCCCCAGTCCTGCTATCGGATGGAATTGATCATGGAGCCGCCGACCATGCCCCTGCCATCCTTACCGCTGCCGTTTGATCTGGGGGCATTGTCTACCGGAGACCAAGCTCCGTTCCTGTTGGCAGCGGTGCCCTCCACCTATTGGGGACGACGGGCGATCGCGCTGCACTTGGATGGTGTGATGGCGGCAGAAACGATCATTCAACTGGAACAACATATTGTGCAGTTCACCGGGATTGCCATCAATACGGCTATCCCCACGGACGACCAAACCCTGATCTCCACCACCCGCTTCACCCAACTGCTGATTGCATGGCGATTTTTAGAAGGGGTCACCTCCGGTCAATTTGCCGTTGTGTAGCCTCACTTGCCGACTGCGATTGGGTTATAACTGCATCAAGTTAACGTGAGTTCGATGAGGTAGCCAAAGTCAAAAGAAAAGCTGAGACTAGATT
>CAZJZR010000839.1:0-2122 GCA_964550475.1 uncultured bacterium | reverse complement strand
TGTGTTCAAAGTGAAAGTTGTTGGCAATCAGCATTTGGGCGATCGCCGCACTGTCGCAAACCAGTAACCGATCAAAGCTGTAGTCCGTTACATCGGGATGGGGCGAGGGGGGAGGGGCGACATCCTCTGCCGATGGACTGAGCCGGACGGGCGGCGGTGGCAACAGTTGGGCGATCGCGCCATTCACCGCTTCCCATTGCCTGATGAAGGTACTGACTTGCTCAGAACTGATCGCCAGCCCATCGGGAATGACAGCCAGTCGGCGGTTTTGCCACCACCCCAACCAAAAAGACGACAACCCCAAGCCCAACGTCAGCACATAGCCCAGCCCACTGCCAGTAATGACGCTATAGGCAATTCCGGTGATTAAAATGAAACCGCCCAACATTTGCAGATGTCGGGTCGTCTGTTTGCGAAGGCGGTGGGTGGCCGTGCGGGAATTGCTCAACCGCACGAAGCCAATCATCCACAACAGGTTGTAAATGGTCACCACCACTAAAGTGATGATGTCGCCAAACAGCGGCGATAAGAACCCGGTAAAAAACAGTCCACACCACCCTAATAAAAACAAATACAGGCAGCCAAAACCCACAGTACTCCCCAAGTTAGCGTGCTTGGTCCGCAGCCGTTGATCGAGGAAATATAGCAGTTGTTTCGGGGTGAAATAGAGTGTGTTGTTGGCGGAAATGTCTAACAATACCTGCTTAAACAACGGATCGGTAACCTTCCAGACCCCCATCGCCGTCGGTTCAAACACAAAGGGATGATGGCAGGTTTTACAGCGTCCCTGGTTACTGGTGCGATCGCTGAGCTTATTGTCAGTTCCACATTGAATGCATTTCATGGCAGGGGCAAGGTCGGCGAGGGGCAGAGAAGACGGCGGTTGGGCACAAGATCATCGTTCAATCTTGACTGAGAAGCACGAAGGGTGTCTAGCCCTGATTGTCCCATGACAAACGGCTTAGCGGCTGCCAACGCAGCCTCACATCCGTCTCATCTTGCCCTTTTGGCGTTGCTGAATTTAGGGATGAGTTAAGAGACTGTTTTAAAAGTTGATTTTGCGTGCGCCTCGCGCACGCAAAATCAACGTTCTAGATACCTTTTCAAACAGCCTCTAAGAGTTGGATGAATTGAAACTTCGTTTCAATTCATCCTGCTATTCAGCAACACCACCCTTTTCAGATTTAGGAGGTGCCGTATCAGATGCAGTCGTCTAGGGCAAGAACCGCCCCCCAACGGAAACCGTCATCCGTTTCCCCATCTCCGTTAATCAATCAAAATCTCTTCATTTGGGCGATCAGGATCCCGTTGCCATTCAATATCCGGCATATGGTCAAACGCTTCTTTCACCGAACGTTCCCACAGCTTACGGATTTTGGCCAGATAGGGATCGCCCAGCGGTAACCGTAGGTGGTGTTGAATTTGAAACGTATCCGATTCGTAGAGGGTAATGCTGATGGGAGGGCCAACGGAAATGTTGGACTTCATGGTGGAGTCGAGCGACAGCAGGACGCACTTGGCGGCAGAATTCAGCGGTGTTTCGTAGTTGATCGTGCGATCCAAAATTGGCTTGCCATACTTGGTTTCACCAATTTGTAAAAATGGCGTTTCCCGCGTCGCCTGGATGCAATTCCCCTGGCTATAAATCAAATACAATTCCGGTTCTTCACCTTTGATTTGCCCACCGAGCAAAAAGCTACATTGAAAATCAATTTTGTCCTTTTCTAACCAGGGGCGATCTTGCTCCTGAATCATCCGAATTTTGCTGCCAATGTAGCGAGCGACTTCAAACAAGGTGGGCAAGGAATGCAGGCTAATGTCTTCCTGTAATTTCAGGTCTTTTTTCAACAGGGCAATGACATTTTGGGTAATGGATAAGTTACCGGAGCAGCAAAGAATCAGCACCCGCTCGCCGGGACGGGAGAAGTCAAATAATTTCTGATAGGTGGAAATGTAGTCAACTCCAGCATTGGTGCGGGAATCGGCGGCCATCACCAAACCAGCGCGGGTCAGGATACCGAGGCAGTAGGTCATGGGTCAGACTTGGAACGGTAATCGTTTTGATTGTACGTAACCGTTCACTCCCCCTTGGGGGAGGAACCAGCGGGCGTAGCCCGCAACC
>CAZJZR010000838.1:0-2123 GCA_964550475.1 uncultured bacterium | reverse complement strand
CTAGTGGCAGCGGAATCGTTGTATGTGGATGTGTCGGTGCTGACCGGGGAATCCTTACCCGTCAGCCGTACCGCCGACCCGATCGACAGCCTCAACTTGCGGCCAGCGGAAGTGGCAAATCTGGTGTTTGCCGGGGCAATGGTGGCGGCGGGACGGGGGACAGCGGTGGTGAGTGCCACGGGGACGCAGACGGAATTCGGCCATGTGGCGCGGCTGACGACGGAGGTGAAACGGGAACCCAGCACCTTGGAAGTGCAGATTTCCCGCATGGTGCGGGTGATTACGGCGATCGCCCTCTCCATGGGGGTTGTGGTGTTTTTACTCGCCAACTTGCTAGTGGGGATTGGGCTGCGGGAAAGCTTCGTCTTCGCCATTGGCATCATCGTCGCCTTTGTGCCAGAGGGCTTGTTGCCGACGGTGACCTTAGCCTTGGCGATCGGGGTGAAACGGATGGCTAACCGCAACGCCTTGGTGCGGCGGTTGTCGGCGGTGGAAACCCTCAGTGCCACCACCGTCATCTGCACCGACAAAACAGGGACACTGACCAAAAACGAAATGACCATCCGCGCCCTGTGGTTGCCGTCACAGGAAATCGAAGTCACAGGTGTGGGCTACGATCCGGCAGGGAAGGTGCTGGCTCCCCCGGAACGCTGGGGACAGGTGCGATCGCTGCTGGCCGGAGCTGCCCTCTGTTCCAACGCCCGGATTATCCATCCCCCTGATTCCCACCAATGGCGCGAAATTGGCGACCCCACCGAAGCAGCTCTGCTCGTCGCCGCCCTCAAACTGCATCTGGACTTGGATACCCTCAACCAACAGGCACCCCGTCGCCGGGAACTCCCCTTCGACTCCCGCCGCCGCCTGATGACCGTTGTCCTCCAACCAGAACCCGACTTCGCCCCCACCCTCCACCCGCCAAGCTGTGAACTCCCCACCGATCAGCCCCCAGTAGACCCCATCCCCCATCCGCCATCCACCATCCACCATCTCCACTCCACCCCCTACCTCAGCATCACCAAAGGCTCCCCCCTGGATGTGTTGCACCGCAGTCGCTTCGTTTGGCAACACGATTGCTGGGAACCAATGACCGATGCCATGGCCACTGAAATCGCCACTGCCAACGATCGCCTTGCCAGCCAAGGGTTTCGCGTCTTGGCGATCGGGATGCGATCCGGCGGGGAAGAACTGCTGACGGAAAAGCCGCAGGAGTTAGAGGAAAAGTTGATTTTTGTTGGCTTGGTGGCGATGCTCGACCCACCCCGGCCAGAGGTAGCGGACGCGATCGCCCAATGTTATGTCGCTGGAATTCGCATCACGATGGTCACCGGGGACTATGGCTTGACGGCAGAGGCGATCGCCCGTCGGATTGGTTTAGTGGACGGCAAGGCGCGGGTGGTCACCGGGGACGGCATGGGGCACCTGTCCGATGCCCAACTGCGACGAATTTTGCAACACCGTTCCGGCCTGATTTTTGCCCGGATGATGCCGGAACAAAAACTGCGCCTGGTGCAAGCCTACAAAGACCTCGGCCACATTGTCGCCGTTACCGGGGACGGCGTGAACGATGCCCCCGCCCTACGTGCCGCCCACATCGGCATTTCCATGGGCATCAGCGGCACCGACGTGGCACGGGATGCCTCCGATATCGTGTTAATTGACGACAACTTTGCCACCATTGTCGCCGCGATCGAGCAAGGGCGGGCGGTGTACCAAAACATCCGCAAATTTATGACCTACATCCTCTCCTCCAACATGGCGGAGTTTTTGCCGTTCCTCGCCATGGTGGTGCTGAAAATTCCCCCCGCTCTGGTGATTCTGCAAATCCTGGCGATCGACTTGGGAACAGATATGGTGCCCGCCTTGGCCTTGGGGGCGGAAACGGCGGAAGTGGGCACCATGCAGCAACCACCCCGCCAACAGTCCCGCCCCCTGTTGGATCGCAGTTTGTTGCTGCGTGCCTACTGTTGGCTGGGTCTGTGGGAAGGCATTCTGGGTATGACCGGATTTTTCCTGATTTGGTGGGTCAACGGCTACGACTTGGCCGCGTTGCAAGCGGTCAGTCCCGCCCTTCTCTCCCACACCGCCGATGCCACCACCCTCGCCATCTACGCCCAAGCTACGAC
>CAZJZR010000837.1:0-2139 GCA_964550475.1 uncultured bacterium | reverse complement strand
ACGCCGTCAGCCGCTTAAACCAATTTTCCTTACGCCGTTGGGTGCGTTGGGCATACACCACCTGATACCCCTGTCGCCATTGCTCAATCATCTCCGGGATCAGCTCTGGCGGGTCTTGCAAGTCCGCATCCAAAATCACCACCACCTGCCCCCGGACAAAGTTCAACCCAGCGGTTACGGCAATTTGATGGCCAAAATTGCGTGCCAAACTCAGGTAACAGACACGGGGATCTTTGTGGTGCAACTCTCGGATCAGTTCCAGGGAGCGATCGCGACTGCCATCATTAATCAGCACTAACTCCGCTAACCCATCCAACTGATCCATCACCGCACTCACCCGGCGATACAGTTCTGGCAATGTCGCCTCTTCGTTGTAGATGGGGATGATGAGGGAGTACTGGGGCAGCATTGAGTCGATGGTAGATGGTAGATGGTGGATAGTGGATGGTGAATGGTGAATGCTGGGTGAGTGAGTAGGTAGATGAGTGAATAAGTAGATGAGTGAATAAGTAGATAGGTCGGTGATGAAACTTGCTATCGCTCTGGACAGTTGAGAATCTAATCAACAAGATGTCTATCCACCATGCACCATCCACTATTCACTACTCCCCACTCACACTCACCGTCCCAACAAATTAGGAATGCCGTCGCAACCGCCAGGGATGCTGGATCGCGTGCGGGTGCCACCCCAGGCGCAGCAGTAATATCGTTGTTCCTCTGAGAGGTTTTGCACACCGGAGAGGTTGGCGTTTTCCAGCACGGCTCCGGTGAAGGCTCCGGTTTCGTAGTTGGGGGGATCGGTGCGGGTGCGGGGACTGGCAGTTTCCAGGGAACCGAAGAAGAGACGTGCCCCTTTCAGATCGGCTCCGGCCAGATTGGCTTCGTAAAAAATGGTGCGGGCTAAATTGGCTTTGACCAAATCGCAGTGGCTCAAGTTGGCACTGACTAAATTAATATCGCTCAAATCGGTCCATCGCAGATCGGTGCCGGACAAATCTGCCTTCGCCAACATCACCCCTAAGTCGATCACTCGCAGACCATGTTCTCGGTCTTCTTCGTAACCGCCGGAACCGTCCAAAATTGCCCGTCCCAGGCGGCGATCGCGCTTCAACGGGGTCAACAAACGCGATCGGGACAGGAACCGGATAATCTTCGCCTTACCCACCGCATCGACGCTACTGAGGATGGCCGCCGTCCGCCCCTCAGCGATCGCCCGTTCCTGCGGCCAGTCCTCCAGCAACCCCTCATCATCCAGCACCAAATCCGACACCCCTTGGAAATAGGCATCAATGGTTTGCTGCTGGGTAATTAAATTCTGTTGGGCGGTGAGTAAATTCTGCTGAATCGTCAGGTCTTTGGAAATCACATACTGTCGCCATGCAATAAATACGGCCAAAACCGCGATTAAGACCTGCCCCGCTGCGCCAAAAATTTCCCCCAATGCTCCGGCGGCTTCCCAGTTGGTTTTCTGCAACCAGTGGATAATCATCTGGTTGATCCCCGTCACCTGCATCAAGGCTAACCCTCCCACTAGCAATCCCAGGGAAGCCAACGCCACCTGACGATCTGTGATCAATTCGACAATCGCAGGTTTGAAGACAGGCCAGAGGGCACGCACGGAGAACAGTAGGGTGAGCAATGAGCCAATCCAGACCAGAATTGGTTGGTCGAGGCTCAGACCCAGAATGGTTAGCCCAATGCCCAAGATCAGGATGATGGAGATCGCGGGACGACCTCGCACTGTTGGAGCATTGCCGTAGCCGGACGGGGTTGGGCGCGGGGGAGGTGGAGTCGTAAACATTGAGGGATAGGGAGTTGGCAAGACGGGCGACGCGGCTGGCGGATCTTGGCCATTGAGATTGCCACTGGCTTTGTCATAACTGACTAAACCATTGGGTGGAGATGGTACTGACGGCGCGGCAGGCGTGCTCGGTTCGCTACTGTTAGTCGTAGACGATGACGGTTCAGCAGGAGAATGGGCAGACGGATTGGACGGGTTAGGCGGGATGGTCATGGTGCTGCTACTGCGGCGATCGCTAGCAAGACTATATATCTATACCAGTATCTATACCAGTCTTATATCTATCCCACATTCCGCACTTAACTGTCACAAGGAAGATTTAACTGGATAATTTAGTC
>CAZJZR010000836.1:0-2144 GCA_964550475.1 uncultured bacterium | reverse complement strand
TTGAACTGATGGTGGATGCGGTGTTTATGCACCGGGGCACCCTGGACAAATACATCGGCGATGCCATCATGGCGGTGTTTGGATCACCCCTGCCGTTGGCAGATCACGAATGGATGGCGGTGAAGACGGCGATCGAAATGCGCCATCGCCTCGCTGATTTCAACCGTCGTCGGGTGGAAAAAGGATTTGAACCAATATCTATTGGTATCGGTATTAATTCCGATAGTGTGATCAGCGGTAATATCGGTTCCAGTAAACGGATGGAGTTTACCGCGATCGGGGATGGGGTTAACCTGGGTTCCCGACTGGAGGGTGCCAGCAAACTCTACGGCACCGACATCATCATCAGTGAAAGTACGTATCGCCCCTGCGCTGACCTGATCTGGGCGCGAGAATTGGACTATATCAAAGTCAAGGGTAAAGCCAAGCCTGTGTCGGTGTATGAACTGATTGGTCTACGGGATGATTCGATTCCGACTGAGAAGCAGCAAATTATCGAACACTACCAAAAGGGTTTGGAGTATTACCGCAAGGAGAAATTCCCCCTAGCCATGGGTGAATTTGCCACGGTGCTGGAAATTAATAAAGCGGATAAGTCAGCCAAGTTACATCTGGATCGCTGCCAACACTGGCTGCAAAATCCACCCCCCGAAAATTGGGACGGGTCTTGGGAACTGAAGGAAAAGTAAGAGCCGCTTGGAGACAGCTACGTAACCCTTCACTTCCAGTCATGGGCTACCGTGTATACATAAGTCCAGTGCTTTATAGGTCTCTCGAAATCCTTGCTGAATCAGGCTCTTTCAAACCTCATTCATTCTCAATAAACCTAGCTTGTTGAGAATGACCTACGAAAAAATAGGGTCTGAGAAGTGAGTGAAGCCTCAGTTTTCTGATTGCTACTGTGTATACATAAGTAGATCGAATCTAGTCAGAGCCAATGCCGAGCCGCCCCCTAGCCCCCAATTCTGGGGGAACAGAAATTCAAAGTCCCCCAGAATTGGGGGATTTAGGGGGCTAAACAGCCCTCCGCGACAGCAGCTTCAACTTGTGTATACACGGTAGCTCTGACGCAATGGATGCCACGTGAGTTGGAGATCTGCGGCTAAGTCATCCACCTTACTCAAACCTACATAATCTGGATCCAGGCGATGCCGCTGATAGGCGAGGTCATGCAACGCATAGTTGGTGTTCATGCAATTTTTTCAGGTTGATGGTGATGCAATCGCGATAGCAGTTCTCAAGCAACTGAGGGAGGTTAAAACCTTACAGCACATTTCTCATCAATTTGGTTTTCTCATCAATTTGTATAGTGTCTCAACCGAAGAACAAGCGGCTTCAGCCCCTTGTGTGTCCCTCACCAAAGCGCAACGGGCTATCTCAACCCATAGGATTTTACCTAGCTAACCCCAATAGTTGTTCAATTAAGGGCAGAACCGTGTCGGCGCGATCGCTATCAAAATCTCCAGTTCGGACAAGTGTGGGTATGGTCGCACCGCCTTGGCGAACCCGTTCCCCCATTTGCCGCCGTTCCGGTGCGGGGAACGTGGCAAAGGTGCGGCGCAGTAACGGCAGAATCGCTGTGAACACATCATCCGCCAATTGGGTCACCCATTCATCCAACACCTGCCAGAGGGTGGGATTGTGCAACAGCAACAGCCCACTCCCCTTGAGGAAGCCCTCCATCCAGGCGGCAGCTTGGCTGGGTTCCGTAGCGGTGGATAGTCCCAACCCCACCCGTCGCGCCGTTTCCTCTGGGGCAAATACCCCCGCTTCAAACAACAGACGGCAACAGCGTCCGGCCACTAGACCGTGTAAGCCGTGTTGATTGGCCAATTGGGTCAGGGTTTGCTGCCACAGCTCCAGAAATTCCGGTTGCTGCACGAGGCCGATCGCCCCATGTACCGCCATCACCTGCTGATACATCGCTGCCGCCGCATCATCATCCAAGGAAGCTGCCGCCACGGGTAGACCAATACAGATGCGGGTGATCAACCCATCGACGACGTGCCGGACTACGCTGGTGTCGAATTGGCGCACATTGCCGTAGCGCATGACGTTGACCAAGGGGGGCAGGGCATTCATCAAATGCGCCATGTCGCTGGCCAGTGCCGCCTCTGCCTCCAACCGTTGCATCAGGTAGGCGA
>CAZJZR010000835.1:0-2155 GCA_964550475.1 uncultured bacterium | reverse complement strand
GGGGGCATCCGGTTACCTCTGGCCTGCCGACGGTGGACTATATGCTGTCCAGTCAATTCATGGAACCAGCCGAAGCGCAGACCCACTACACCGAGAAACTGATTGCGCTGCCGGGATTGGGCATTGTCGCCACCCCACCCGCTATTCCGCCCTGTACAATCACCCGCGATGCGCTGCAACTGCGCTCGGATGCAGTGGTGTATTTGTCCTGCCAGTCGTTGTACAAATATTTGCCGCAACACGATGGGGTGTTTGCCGCGATCGCCCAACAGGTGCCCAACGCCCAATTTGTCTTCATTGCCAACGAAAATCTTGGCCTTAGCCAACAGTTTGCCCAACGGTTGCAACGTAGCTTTGCGGCGGTGGGGTTAAATGTGGAGGATTACTGTGTGGTGTTGCCGCGCCAAAGCCAGACCGACTATTGGCAGGTAAACCAGTTGGCCGATGTCTATCTGGACACGCTGGACTGGTCAGGTGGAACGACAACCCTGGAGGCGATCGCCTGCCATCTACCCGTCGTCACCTGTCCGGGGGAATTTATGCGGGGTCGCCACGGCTACGGGATTCTGCACCACCTGGGTGTCACGGAGACGATTGCCACCGATACAGCCGACTATGTGGCGATCGCCGCCCGCCTGGGTACTGATCCAGCGTGGCGATCGGCAATCCAACAGCAGCTCATGCAGGCACAGGGCAAACTCTATACGGACTTGAGCGCGATCGCGGCTTTAGAAGAGTTTTATCGTCAGGTGGTGGCAAGGACAGCGTAAGGTAGGCAACTGCCGAGTTTGTCTCTGGTGTCTTAAGAGTCATCCTCCCTCAGCCAACAGCGTTTAGGTTGTCGTTCTAAGTTGTCGTTCTAAGTTGTCGTTCTAAAATGTCCCCACACCGCTAACTCTACGGACACGGCAATGCCGTGTCCCTACGGCTATCACGGGTATTTGATTTTTCCGTAAGTCCCTTAGCGTGCTAAAGCAAGAACTACGAACCCTGTCCTGGCAAAGCATCGCTTAAACTGTGACTGTGTAATCTAATCTGACTGTGTAATGTGGCGTTATCTAAGTTGGCAGCTATGACCAATTCCCCCGTTAATCCCCCGTTGACGACTGCTCCCATATATCAAGGCCAATTTGGGGAATTTACGATCACCGATCGCGATCGCCGCGAGGTCATCCTCTATCGGGCAGGGCTAGTGGTGGCAGCGGTTGCATTTGCGATCGCCACCGTTTTGGCTCTGGCCCTCCCCACCCATCCCCTCACCCCGACCCTGGTTACAGGGCTATATGCTCTGTTCTCGCTAGGATTAGGGTTGAGTCTGTGGTTGATTCACATTTATCTGATTCCGTTGCACCGGACGCTTCAGGTATTTTGGGCAATCGGCAGCATCAGCGCGATCGCCCTCGCCTGGTACAGTCCCGAACCACTAGCAGCCTATGTCTACCATGTGCCGTTGACCCTATTCGGGGTGGGGTTCAGCTTTGCCGCCTTGACCGGGATTTTCTTTAAGGAAGCCTTTTGCTTTAATCGAGCAGAAACCAAGCTGTTGACTCCCCTAGTACCGTTGCTGCTGTTGGGGCATTTGACGGGGTTAATGGCGATCGCCCCTGAACAAATTCTCTTAGCCGTTTGGGCAGCATTATTTCTAGTCTTCGCGGCACGGAAATGTCTGCAACCGATTCCCGACGACATTGGCGACAAGAGCGTGTTTGCCTATCTCAAGGGCAAGGCAAAAGCGAAAAGAATTGGACAAGCCAACGGGGAAACCGCTCCCTTGGTGTAGATTGAAGGACGACAAATCCAAAACCGCAAGAGGTGGCCGATGATCCCAGGGGAACTGTTGGTGGATGCAGGGGAAATTGAACTGAACGCAGGACGGGAAACGGTGCAATTGACCGTGGCTAATACGGGCGATCGCCCGATCCAAGTGGGTTCCCATTTCCACTTTTTTGAAGTGAATCGCGCCTTAGAGTTTGACCGGGCACAGGCGCGGGGAATGCGCTTGGATATTCCCGCCGGAACAGCGGTGCGGTTTGAACCCGGAGATCAACGTCAAGTCACACTGGTGCCGTTGGTCGGGAGTCGCCAAGTCTACGGCTTCAACGCTCTAGTGAATGGTGCACTGTAACCACCCATGACCGTTGATCCATCTGCCCCC
>CAZJZR010000834.1:0-2162 GCA_964550475.1 uncultured bacterium | reverse complement strand
CCTGGATGCCTGCGTCACCTCCCAATTTGAGCAACACCTGCGAGCCGTCTGCGGCGTGCCATTGGGCGACACCCGCCTCACCTGTGATGCGGCAGTGATGGTGAATTTGTTGGGCTATGAACACGCCCACAGCCAGTACCACGCCCAACGGCAGGCGATCGCGGCTCTCCCCTGTGCCCATGTCTGGTGGTATGGCAAGGCAGAAGCGCGTCCGGGTCGCAAGCTGGGGCACGTCACGGTGGTGATCCCCACGGTGCCGCCGGAGTTATTGCGGTCAACGGCATTGGACATTGCCGATCAGGTGGAACAGTTGTGGCGATCGGGCAACACCGCTAACTCGTAGTCCAGCCTTATGTCTGAGTGGTGAAGAGTAGCTGCTGATACTTTCCCCCCCAGCCCAGTTGATTATTGTTGACACGGAACGGTTCACATTCTCCCTAGATGGGCAGTGAACGGTTACGTTGACACCGCCCAACCGCTTAGCCTGGTTGATTCACGACATTCTACACACCAAACTGTAGGGTCAGTGCCCTCAACAGTTCAGGACATGGGTCGTTTACTGGATTTGCAGATTTCCTCTAGGGAAATTGCTAGTTGAAATGTAAGTATTCAGGTAGCCGAATCTAGGGCGCGGAAACCGCGCCCCTACACACCAAACAACAGATGGCATTGTAGGGGTTGGGTTTCCCAACCCTTTTAGATCGAGCAATCAAGCGTTGATCAACCTGAATAGTTACGTTGAAATGGATGAAAAATAGGCTTAAACAATCATGATTAACCTGGGCAATTGATCCCCAGCTTATCCAGTCAATTAAAACAGCTAATATGTTGTTTTAGTTGGGCAATACTGTATCGTTCAAGACCATTTTATCCTTAATTGTTTGGGGTCTGCGGGGTTGAGATTGTTGATAAGGCGCGCTTGTTTCATCCATGGAATTCTTCAATCATTTTCCGGATTAAACAGATGCTTTTTTGGATCACAAGACCACGAGAGTGATGTATAACGGAATTAAGGAAACATTCAGCAATTCACTCGGACAGGAATTAATTAAGACTTAACTATTACTTAACGAGCGTCAATGATTTTCCCTGGTTGGTTTAGGGTAATTCTCAGCCGATCTCAAGTGCTACTGAGCTATAGAAACGATTTGACCATCTTTTTGCTGACGCTGGATCTGACCATTCTCTCAGTAACTAAGGCGACATTATCCCATTGTCAAATGGGGATAAACTGTCTTTCAACTTTGACGCTGATTCAGTTCAACAATGCGGTTAATGAATCCGGTTAATGGTTCAGGATCAAAGGAGGAAAATTAACACAATTGATTCACGATCACTTCACAATTAATTCACAATTTCTCCACAATTAATTCATAATTATTTTCCAGATTTGCATACCAGATTTGCATAGTGTAATTCTGGTAAATATTCTGACCTCACTAGCCTGCTGATTCGTGAGTTGGCAAAAAATCCGTAGAATTGCTCGGTTCTACTGATTCTGATCTTGGGCAGGATCAACTGTATAGGGCAGCATAGCTCGATCAAATGCACGATGCCTGTTAAGTTCTGCCTGTTAAGTTCTGCCTGGTGTTGCTGGTGATTACCATCATTTACAGCTTTTTTATCCCGTTATATTGCCGACCAGTTAACCACAGGCACGCCCTAGCGATCCACCGCTGAACCCGCCTGTATGATCTCAGGAAATCCCTATGGATGTAAGGAACTATTTAACCCAGGATGTTGCCCTTGTGAGTTGGATGTGGGTTGATCCGGAATCCTCCCCCACCGCTCCACAACAGCCTGATAGCTCGGCCAATTCTCTGCCTGCACCAACTCCGCACAAACCTGGCTTTGATTTACTCGCGCCGCTGCGGCGTTGGCTAGATGGATTAGTGGTGCGCGATCGCGACTTCGCTCACTTCGTTTGTCGGATCATTCCGCCCCAGTGCCCCTTTGAACGGGATGTCAAACTGTTTGGCCGCGTCCTGTTTCACATTCCGCCGATGTGCAAACTCAATCCACTGTATGAAGAAGTGGTCGGTCTGCGATTCCGCGCCCTTTGTTTCTTGGCCGATGACTGCGGCGAAGATATCAGTGCTTATTGTTAAGGGGTCGTCAAAAAATAAGCTGAACATTTGGTATTGGCTGTCAGCTAATAGCTA
>CAZJZR010000833.1:0-2164 GCA_964550475.1 uncultured bacterium | reverse complement strand
GCGCGGATTGTGATTCGGCGCGTGGTGGATGAACTGATTCGCAAACTGGAGAACCCCACCCGACAGGCCATTTTGGGCAGCCTCAACCGCGCCATCCGTAACCGTCGCCCCCGTCACCACGAAATCGACTGGCATCGCACCATTCGCGCCAACCTAAAGCACTACCAACCCGACTACCGCACCATCATCCCCGAAACGCGGATTGGCTATGGTCGCAAGCGATCGGCCTTGCGGAACATCATTTTGTGTGTGGACCAGAGCGGCTCCATGGCCACATCCGTGGTCTATGCTGGCATCTTTAGTGCCGTCCTCGCTTCATTGCCTGCGGTGAAAACCCAGTTGGTGGTGTTCGACACCGCTGTGGTTGACCTGACGGATTTATTGCAAGATCCGGTGGAAGTGTTGTTTGGCACCCAATTGGGCGGTGGCACGGATATCAACCGAGCACTGGCCTACTGCCAAGAGTTGATTCAGCAACCGCAGGAGACCATTTTGGTATTGATCAGCGATTTGTATGAAGGCGGCAACCAGACGGAGATGCGAAAACGGTTAGCCAGCCTCGTGGCATCTGGGGTGCAACTGATCACCCTGCTGGCCTTGAATGATGACGGTGCCCCCTGCTATGACCATGACAACACCCAGTTCATTGCCTCGCTAGGCGTGCCCGCCTTCGCCTGTACCCCTGACCTATTCCCAGATTTGATGGCAGCGGCAATTAATCACCAAGACCTGAACCAATGGGCAGCGCAACAGGAGATTGTGATTCCGCCGCAAAGTCGCAAGTGAGCGGATATGAGGTTGGTTGCGATCGCCAACCTCCAACCACCGGAGTTGCTGGGCAGACGGTAGAGTTTGTTCAACCTGTATGATGCACAACAATTGAGCGCAAACCTGAAACAACAGCGATTTAGCCGACGGGAGTTGTGGCTTGACGGGCTTGCACTTCGAGATAAATCAGCAGGGCATTAATATCAGCGGGGTTGACACCGCCAATGCGGGAGGCTTGGCCGATGGTGAGCGGGCGGACGTGGCTGAGTTTGTCCCGTGCTTCTTTGGACAGGGTGGCGATCGCCTGATAGTCCAATTCGGGGGGGAGTTTGCGGTGTTCCTGACGGGCGATCGCGTCGATTTGGCTTTGTTGGCGGTGTAGGTAACCGGAGTATTTGATGTCGATTTCGGCTCCTTCCCGCTCGGCGCGGTTCAGGTCTGGATTGCCCAGACCGTAACGATCCAAGTCCACGTAATGGAAACCGGGACGGCGCAAGAGTTCCGCCAGTGTCACCGATCCCTTAATCGCCTGTTGGGTGTCAGCCGCGATCGCCTGTCCCACGGGTTCCAACTGCTTAACGCGGGTTTCGTGCAGCCGTTCCTTCTCGGCCATGATGTTGGCCTGTTTGGTTTGGAACAGTTGCCAGCGGCGATCGTCAATCAGGCCAATCTCGCGACCCAAGGGCGTTAACCGCTGGTCGGCGTTGTCCGATCGCAGCACCAGCCGATACTCCGACCGAGAGGTCAGCATCCGGTACGGTTCCCGCAAATCCTTGGTACAGAGGTCGTCGATTAAGGTGCCGATGTAGCTTTGCTCACGGGGGAAGATGATCATCTCCTGTCCTTGGACAAACCGCGCCGCGTTGATCCCCGCCACTAAGCCTTGCGCCGCCGCTTCTTCATAACCCGTGGTGCCATTGATTTGTCCGGCACAGAACAGCCCCTCCACCGTTTTGGTCATCAGGGTGGGGTAGCACTGGGTGGCCGGGAGGAAGTCGTATTCCACGGCGTAGGCAGGCCGCAACATGGTGCAGTGTTCCAGACCGGGGAGCGATCGCAGCATTTGCAACTGAATCGGCTCCGGCAGTCCAGTGGAAAAGCCTTGGACGTAGATTTCGGGGATGTCTCGTCCCTCCGGTTCCAGGAAAATTTGGTGGCTCTCCTTATCGGCAAACCGGACAATTTTGTCCTCAATGCTGGGGCAATAGCGGGGGCCTTTGGCATCCACCCAACCGCCATACACCGGAGACATGTGGAGATTTTCCCGGATGATCCGATGGGTTTCGGCGGTGGTGCGGGTGAGGTGGCAGTTCATCGGTTCCCGCTCCACCCAGACAGCCGGATCAAAGCTAAACCAACGCACATCGGGGTCGCTAGGCTGGGGTTCCAGGTTGTC
>CAZJZR010000832.1:0-2171 GCA_964550475.1 uncultured bacterium | reverse complement strand
ATCTATTATATTGAGACAGGCAAATTAACAGGTTTAGCAGGAGTGTTCGGCGTGGAATCGCGGTACAACCCCCAGGCGATCGAGGAAAAGTGGCAGCGGGTTTGGGCAGAGCAGGGGCTAGATGCCACCCCAACGGAGATAGACAAGCCCAAATTCTATGCCCTGTCCATGTTTCCCTATCCATCGGGTAACCTGCACATGGGGCACGTCCGCAACTACTCCATCACCGACGTAATTGCGCGGGTACAGCGGATGCGCGGCTATCGCGTGTTGCACCCCATGGGTTGGGATGCCTTTGGTCTGCCTGCGGAAAATGCTGCCATCAAACAGGGCACCCATCCCGCCAAATGGACGTATCAGAACATGGCGCAGATGAAGGCCGAGTTGCAGCGGTTAGGCTTGTCCTACGACTGGGAGCGGGAAGTTGCCACCTGTGCCCCCGACTATTACCGCTGGACGCAATGGATTTTCTTGGAATTCCTCAAGGCGGGCTTGGCCTACCAAAAAGAAGCTGCCGTGAACTGGGATCCGGTGGATCAGACGGTGCTGGCAAATGAGCAGGTGGATAGTGAGGGACGGGCGTGGCGATCGGGCGCGAAGGTGGAGCGGCGATTGTTGCGGCAGTGGTTCCTGAAGATTACCGACTACGCCGAACGGTTGTTGACCGATTTGGACAAATTGGATGGTTGGCCGGACAAGGTGAAAGTGATGCAGGCCAACTGGATTGGCAAATCCATCGGTGCCTATTTGGAATTTCCCATCGTCGGGCGCGATGAGTCGGTTGCCGTCTTCACCACCCGACCGGATACGGTGTACGGGGTCACCTATGTGGTGTTGGCTCCAGAGCATCCCTTAACCCTCAAAGTCACCACCCCAGACCGCAAGGCGGCGGTGGAAGCGTTCATTAAAGAAGTGGGGGAACAGAGCGAAATCGATCGCACCAGTGAGGAGAAACCCAAGCGCGGCATTCCCACGGGCGGCACGGTGACCAATCCGTTTACCGGAGAACAGGTGCCGATCTGGATCGCTGACTATGTGCTGTACGAGTACGGCACTGGGGCAGTGATGGGCGTTCCGGCGCATGATGTGCGCGACTTTAAGTTTGCCAATGAGAACAGCTTGCCGATCCGGACAGTGATTGTGCCAGAGGGGGCTGATGCCAGTCAGCCGTTAGCGGCGGCCTACACGGAACCGGGGGTAATGGTGAATTCCGGTCAGTTTGATGGGATGCGATCGCCCCAAGGCAAAACAGCGGTGATTGAGTACGCCGAGCAACAGGGCTGGGGCAAGGCGCGGATTCAGTATCGGTTGCGCGATTGGTTGATTTCTCGCCAACGCTATTGGGGCGTGCCGATTCCGGTGATCCACTGTCCCGACTGCGGCATTGTCCCCGTGCCAGAGGCCGACTTGCCCGTGCAGTTGCCGGAGGATGTGGAGTTGTCGGGTCGGGGTGCGTCGCCCTTGGCTAAGTTGGAGGCGTGGGTGAATGTGCCCTGCCCCACCTGTGGCACGCCAGCCAAGCGGGAAACCGACACCATGGACACCTTCATCGACTCCTCCTGGTACTTCCTCCGCTTCACCGATGCCCGCAACGACCGGCAGGTGTTTGACTCCGCCAAGGCCAATGATTGGATGGCGGTGGATCAGTATGTGGGTGGGGTGGAACACGCGATTTTGCACCTGTTGTACTCGCGGTTCTTTACCAAGTTTTTGTGCGATCGCGGCCTGCTCAGCATCGACGAACCCTTCCAACGGTTGCTGACCCAGGGGATGGTACAAGGTCTCACCTACACCAACCCCAACAAATCCGGCAACGCCCAATACATCCCCTCGGCCTTGGTCGATCCTAAAGACCCCAAAGACCCGGAAACCGGGGAGCCGTTGACCGTCTCGTTCAAAACCATGTCCAAGTCCAAGTACAACGGCGTGGCACCGGAGGACGTGATCAACAAATACGGAGCCGACACCGCCCGGATGTTCATCCTGTTCAAAGCCCCACCGGAAAAGGATTTGGAATGGGACGATGCCGACGTGGAAGGCCAATTCCGCTTCCTCAACCGCGTCTGGCGCATGGTCACCGAGTTTGCTGCACATCCCTCACCACTCACCACTGATCACTCATCACTTTCTAAGCCCGAAAAAGACCTGCGCCGCGCCATCCATATCGCCAT
>CAZJZR010000831.1:0-2177 GCA_964550475.1 uncultured bacterium | reverse complement strand
GTAGGCGGGTTTAGTTCTTGTAGATGCGGTTTTAACCGCCCCTCCCCCAAACGTCAAATACGTCCGGTTTCTGGGTCATCTACAGTTGGGATGTCCTCCCCCAGCCTCTTTACCGGAGAAAATGTGCATAGTTACGTTGATAGTTACGTTGAACTTGCTGTCGATAGTGATGGGATAGTGATGATCGGTAGTGATGATCGGTAGTGGTTGTCGCCAGTGATTGTGGCACCACCCCACAACACGAGAGACCCATGAATAAACGGCTATAACTGAATCTCAGGGTTAAAGAATCATGGTTTCTTTCATCAATTCGCCATCTCAACCTGCGATCGCCCGTGCCTTGTTACTGATCAATCGCCATGCCCGTCGGGGTAAGCAAATCAAACGCCAAGTTGTCCAACAACTTCAACGGTTAGGCATAGAGGTGTTGCCTGTTAAAATGCCCCCACCCCACCATCTCCCTAATGTAATTCGGCAATACCAAAGTCAAGTTGATGCGGTCATTATTGGTGGGGGGGACGGTACACTCAACGCCGCCTTACAAGGCTTAGTAGACACCCACTTACCCTTGGGAATTTTGCCCTTAGGCACCGCCAACGACTTGGCGCGCACCTTGGGCATTCCGCCGTCCATCCCCCATGCCTGCCGTATTATCGCCGCCGGGCAACAACGCACAATTGATTTAGGGTGGGTGAATGGTCACTACTTCTTTAATGTGGCTAGTTTCGGATTAAGTGTGCAAATCACCCATTGTTTGACTCACCAAGTCAAGCGGCGATGGGGGGTATTAGCCTATGCGATCGCGGCTCTCCAAGCCATTAGCCAAGCCAGACCGCTACGGGCAGAGATTGTTGTGGATGAACAGGTGATCACAACGCGCACTCTGCAAATTGCTGTGGGTAATGGTCGTTACTATGGCGGTGGCATGACCGTGGTTCATGATGCGGCGATCGATGACCAACGGTTAGATTTATACAGTTTAGAAATTGCCCATTGGTGGCAAATCTTAGCCCTATTTCCCCTGCTGCGTTGGGGGTTTCACATCCGCCAACCAGGAGTCCGGACGCTGCATGGCCAGGAATTTACCATCCACACCCGTCGCCACTACCCGATCAATACCGATGGCGAAATCACCACCACCACTCCAGCGCATTTTCGGCTTTTGCCCAAAGCTCTGACCGTTTTTGCTCCTACCGAGCTTACTCCTAAACAGGCTTAATTTCCCAGGATCGCTGCTTGCGGTGGAATCAACATAAACATCCAACGTGTTATATAGCCGCTTGCGGTGGTGTGGGTATAACCCACACCACTCAACCCCAATCCCAGCAAGGATTTTGCAATAATGAGCCGGCCCTCATAAATATGAGAACTGCTATATGGAATCCAGTAGGGGATCTAAAAAAATTCTGGCTTGATTCTGTTGGCTCCCATGGGTGCGCTAAGATTATCCTCTCACGTCACTGCTAGGAAAGGTCAGTTCATGGATCGGTTTACGGTTGAAGTCATCACTCAGACCCCCAATCCCCAACAGACGATCTATGCGGCCATGCACCAGGATTACGCCGAGGGGTTTGTCTGGGACGATCGCGAGAAATGGCCGACTGAAGCCAAATGCGGCGATCTGATTGTCAAAAACCTGTTGGCTGGGAATCGAGGTCACTATGGCCCCCTAGAACATCCGCAAATCGTTCTCAACTGCGGCTGGTTTCCCCACAGCACCATGCAACAGATCCGCACTCATAGGGTGGGAATCAGTTTCGATGTCCAATGTCTGGCTGGGGACACTGAAGTCACCTTCGTCCATGCGTCCGGTAGTTTGCGAAAGATTAAAATTGCTGATTTGTACGATCGCTGGGTCAATGGTGAATCAGCCCCCCGCCAGCGCAAAATTCGTGGTCGTAAAGGAGAGCCACCGGGTCAGTATCGGCGGCAGTGTCAGACTCGCCTGAAGAAAATGCGCCTGAGGGTGCTAAACGAAGCAGCGGGATCGTTTGAAACCAGCCATATCCGGGATGTGATGTGCAGTGGTCTTCAGCCCGTCTATCGTCTGACCTTTGAGGATGGCAAAACGCTGGATTGCACCACCAACCACCGCCTACTAACCACAGACGGTTGGCAACATATGGGCGATGCGGTGGGACTGGAAACTCGTCCAGATGGCAGTGTGGTAACCATGA
>CAZJZR010000830.1:0-2186 GCA_964550475.1 uncultured bacterium | reverse complement strand
GATTAAATCCAGGGTTGGCGGGGAGCATTTTGCTGATTGGCAATGTTTGGGATGCGATCAATGATCCGATTGTGGGGGTGTTGACCGATCGCACCCAGTCCCGTTGGGGGCGGCGATTGCCGTGGATTATGTTTGGGGCGATCCCGTTTGGGCTGACCTTCTTTTTGCAATGGATTGTGCCCACGGCTGACAAGTCGCTGTTGTTTTTCTATTACATTGCGATCGCCCTCCTCTCCAACACCTTCTATACCATCGTCAACCTACCCTACACCGCCCTCACCGCCGAACTGACCCAGGACTACCACGAACGCACCAGCCTCAACAGCTATCGGTTTTCCTTTTCCTTATTCGGCGGCATGATCGCCCTTGGCTTAGTGCTGGGGATTTTTTCATTGATTAAAGATCCAATTCAGCAATACATCTGGATTGGCATCCTTGGTGGAGCCTTGGCAACCGTGCCCTTGTTCCTGTGTGTTTGGGGGATTTGGCAACCCGTCCGAGCCGTGGAGCGACAACGCCAAGCCGTACCACCTGGGGAAGAGATCCCCATGTTGCAACAGTTCAAAATTGCCTTTGGCAATCGCCCCTTTATCTTTGTCATCGCCATCTACCTGTGTGCATGGCTGGCGTTTCAGAACACTGCCGCCATTCTGCCGTTCTTTGCGGTCAATTACTTGCAATTAACCGAAGAGGTCTCCACGATCGCCGCCATTGTGGTGCAAGGCGTGGCATTGCTATTTCTGCCGATCTGGACAATCGTTAGCCAACGCCTGGGTAAACAAGGCACCTATTGGATTGGCATTAGTGTGTGGATGGTAGCTCAGGTGGGTTTATATTTCCTGCCCCGTGGTCAGACGACCTGGGTGTATCCGCTGGCGGCATTAGTCGGGTGCGGGGTGTCCACCGCCTACCTGATCCCGTGGTCAATGCTGCCGGATGTGATTGAATTGGATGAACTGAACACCGGACAACGCCGAGAGGGCGTTTTTTACGGTTTCATGACGTTGGCGCAAAAGGTGTGCCGGGGTTTGGGGTTATTTCTGATTGGCTTGGCGTTAAAACAAACCGGATTTATTGAACGCACCGCAGGGCAACCGATCCCCACTCAACCGATCGCCGCCCAGGAAGCGATCCGCAATGTCACCACGCTGTTACCCATCGGCCTTTTAATCATCAGTTTAGGGTTGGTCTATTTCTACCCAATCACCCGCGAAATTCATGCCGAAATCCTGCTGCAACTCCAGGAACGCCAACGACTGCAACAGCAAAGTGAATCGGGAATTGATTAGCGGATCGGCACACAGTTCTAGTTCACAGGTAGTCTAGTTCACAGGTAGCAGTTCTCAATCACCTGAAGCAGGCTCAGACCTTTTCATCGTTGATCCAATCGATGCAAAGTAGAGGTGATAGGGTTGAATCAAGGTAACCGTTCAGATCCCCCCAAGGGGGAGTGAACGGTTACGAATCAAGTGTTTTGATTCAGATGATTGAATTAGTTCACTCCTTAAATTAACCAAAATTAACCAACTACAAATTAGCCAACTACAGCCAAGACGGGAGACTATGACTCAACCGAAGCGAATTGGGGTGTTAACCAGCGGCGGCGACTGTCCAGGACTCAATGCGGTGATTCGGTCGGTGGTGAAGTGTGCCAGCCGCAAAGGATGGGAAGTGTACGGCATCCCCTATGGTACGGACGGTTTTTTATCCGTGCAGGATGGCCATTGTTCAGTCGAGGAACTGCGGCTGAAGGAGCATGGCTACGACATTCCAGGCGTGTTGCATGGGCTGGATGTGTTGCAATTCCTCAGCGGCAGCATCCTCGGTTCCATCAGCAAAGGTGACCCGCGCCAACCGGGAGTCAAGGAACAAATTCTGGCGGGATATAGCAAATTAGGGCTAGACGCACTGGTGGTCATTGGTGGTGACGGTAGCCTGGATATTATTTATAGTCTGGCGGAAGCGGGTAACTGGAATTTGATAGCAGTGCCCAAAACCATTGATAACGATGTGCCGTTTACCGAACGCGCCGTGGGGTTTAGCACCGCAGTAGATACCGTCACCAATGCCCTCTATAACCTCACCTTCACCGCCGCCAGCCACGATCGCGTCATGGTCGTCCAAGTCATGGGGCGCGATGCCGGACACCTAGCCTTGCATTCTGGCATCGCCGCCGGAGCCGATGT
>CAZJZR010000829.1:0-2190 GCA_964550475.1 uncultured bacterium | reverse complement strand
TATTCAGTCTACAGTCTAGAATTAATCCATTCATTTCCAGTGATGTCATCCATCCTGCTTATGCCATCCATCCTGCGGTTGCGAAATATTTCAACAGTTATTTTAGCTTTGGGGATCATCGCCTGTAATCCAGCTCAAGCGAATCAATTTGCCTGCGAACTGCCTAACGTAGAGACTCAATCACCCCAGTCTGCTCCGGGTCTTGTGCGAGGTGAATTAACTGTAGATAACGAAAAAATTACGCTAAACCATGTCTATGCGATCGCCAGAGACCCGATTTGGGAAGATGCGTCCGCATTGACAAGAAACCAATCCAAATCCAAATACACTGTCCTTGTAACCGAAAAACCGTTGCCAAATCACCTATTGAAAGAGTTTGAGCGAACTGGAAAGGTTGGTCAAACTAGTATTGTCAATGGGACAGTTAAAGGGCTGTTATTTGTCTTAGATCAAAAAGGGTATAACGCGACGTTTCTCTACCCTCAACCTTCAGGTTGGGGGATGTCATCCTACAGCGAAAGTCTTGACAGCGGCAAAGTGCAGATCACAGCGAATCAAATCGCGGCAGAAATTGACGGGTCAGCTCCTTTAGTTCAGAATTTTGTCTACAGACTTTCATTTAAAACTCCAATTCGCCAGCCTGCGTTTGGTAGCAATACTCAACTGGTTGTTGGTAAAGCAACGCTGGATACTTTACCCCTGAAAGCCTTTATTGGTTATTTGGGGGCATTGAAGCAGAAAAATCTAGAGCAACTGCGTTTGTACATGACAGATGAAACCTTAAAATCCGTGAATCAAACGGTTGCAAACGTGGGTACAGATAAATTTTTCTTACAACTACAACAGGGTCTCTCCTATTTGGGAATGACGGATACGGCGATCGAGCAGATCACTCGTAAGAGTCATCCGCACAAAGTGGTGATTCGTGGCGGTCAGGCAAAGATTGTCCTGAAAATTGATCCTAGTGAAGAGCCAGTTAGCAGTTTTTCTACCTTCTTGCTGTCGTGTGAGAATGGGGCTTGGAAGCTTTAAGCCGGTCAGTGATGCCAACGGTTGAGATCTAACCTGCTTGATCGGGTTCTAATTGCCAACATCTTGAACAGCTTGCCCGCCCTACGGGAAGTCAGATCCATCCACTTCCGCCAATATTGTGGCGGTTCTCGATTGGATGCTTGCAAGCTGGCCTTTCTTCGGCATAATGGCCATAGTCCAAAGTCCAATACGCACGCTGTTATGAATTCTGTTTGGCAACACCTCATGTTAGCCACCTTGCCCTTGGAGCAATGGCGCGGCGCAACTTTCCTGTACCGTCGCGTGGTGGGAGGATTGCAAACATGGCGGCGCGGCAGTTGGTTGATGCAACAGGCCGATTGGATTGCAGCGATTTTGCTGACCATAGTGTTTGGCTTGGCTCCGTTTGTCTCCAGCACCTTGCTAGGGTTGCTGCTGATGGCCTGTGCGGGGTTTTGGCTGTTGATGACGCTTTCGGATGATCAAGTGGCTGGGGCCAGTGGTGTGGCCAACGGCGATCGCGCCACCTCTCCCCTGCTAACCCCGGTGCATTTGGTGGTCACCGTCTATTGGGGCATTTCCACCCTCGCCACTGTGCTGTCTCCGGTGAAACGGGCGGCATTTGTTGGCTGGTCAAAACTGAGTTTGTACATTCTGTTGTTTTTGTTATTGGCGCGGGTGCTGCGATCGCCCCGCATCCGCTCGTGGCTGATCACCTGCTATTTGCACATTTCATTGATCGTCAGCGTCTACGGCCTGCGCCAGTGGTTCTTTGGAGCTGAAGCCCTAGCCACCTGGGTTGATCCCACCTCACCCCTATCCAAAACCACACGGGTTTACAGTTATTTGGGCAATCCCAACCTCCTGGCCGCCTACTTGGTGCCTGCGGTGGTGTTCAGCATTGCCGCCTGCTTCAGTTGGCAAGGCTGGGGTACAAAGGCATTAGCAGCGGTGATGGTGGTGGCCAATGCCAGTTGCCTAGTGTTTACCTACTCACGGGGCGGGTGGATTGGCATGGTTGCCTCGGTGTTGGTGATGGGCGTGTTGCTGGTGGCGTGGGGTAGTGTGCATTTACCTCAACCGTGGCGCACGTTGGCGTTGCCCATTCTGTTGGGTGGGTTCGTTGGGGTGCTGGTGTTGGCGATGCTGTTTGTCGCTCCCGTGCGTGATCGCGTGGCC
>CAZJZR010000828.1:0-2192 GCA_964550475.1 uncultured bacterium | reverse complement strand
GGTATTCCATGCTGGTGAATGATGGCGCGATCGAGAAGATGTTTGTGGAACCCAACTTCTCTGACAACTGCCCCACCGACCCCTTTGAAGTGTCTGATGCTGACACCATGCTGGCCTACATGAAGGGCACCCAATCCGCTGGCGTGTCTCAGCCTCGGTTGGCGTTTGTGGGTTAAGGTTGTGCCTTTCGGCTACGCTCAAGGCACAAACGACTGCGCTCAAGGTACGAATGGCTACGTTCAAGGATTGTTGCGACTAGGCTGAAGCTGCTCATAGCCGGAGGCTCAGCGTAGCCGTAACCGGACGAGTCAAGGCTGATTAGCAGATCAATTTAATTCTGCTCAAACCGTTCGTCCCCGTTGATGGGGATGGACGGTTTTGTTTTGGCGCATATTTTAAGTTACAGCAGCTTGCTAATCAATTTGGTACAGGGTTTTAACCGCAGAACAAGGGATTGAAGCCCCTTGTTGGACTTGATTGAACTGAAAAGTGCTGTAATTTGTTGTGCGCTCCACGCACGGAAAATCAACCTTCTAGCCCCTTCCCCCAACAATCTCTAGGCGGAAGTGAGACTAGTTGAGACCGATCAATGGCGGTGATGGTGTAGCAAATTCAGTAACGGCATCGGTTTACCGTGCAACCTGTCGCTAAGGTAGACAGTAGGAATGAGACTGAGGAGTGGGACGCGATCGCACCATTGATCCCAACACCTCTGAGACCCCAACACACCTGATCCAGTCTTCAGTCAATTCCAGAATCATGTCTACTACGGTTTAACCTTCTCTTTACTGTCCTATGTCTCGCAAATCATCCATTCACACTACATTCATCCGTCTTCATCAATTGGGTCAGGCGATGGGATTAACCCTGGCCGTGGCGGTGTTGTCTAGCCAAGGGATGGTGCCACATCCTGCGATCGCCCTAGAGTCTGCCAGTCGCGCCCAGCGGTTCCAAACTGTGCAGTCGCCCACGGCTTCCAGTGCTCCAACTATGCTTGCTAAACGGCATAAGTTACCCGAATCAGTCAGCAAAGCGGTATTAAAAGATTTGGCGCGGCGATTGGGTGGCAATCGGCGGCGGTTGTGGGTGGTTGGATTTAACCGCCAAATGTGGCCAGATGGATGCTTGGGCTTGTCTAATGCTGGGGAAGCCTGCACTGCGGCTATGGTGGAAGGTTGGCGGGTGGAAGTCACTAATGGCCAACAAAATTGGGTCTATCGCAGCGATCTCAAAGGTCGGGTCGTGCGCCTAGAGGAACCCTCTGCTCCTCCTAGCAACACCAGCGGCTTACCTGCTCCGGTTGCCCAACGGTTACTGCAAGTGGCTGCGCGAGAACTGCGGCTGCCGATGGGGCAATTACAGATTGCGGAAGCGAAAACGGCCACCTGGGACGGTTGTTTGGGGGTGTATGGCCCAGATACCGTTTGCACCCAAATTGCGCTCAACGGCTGGCAGGCGATTCTGACCAACGGTTCCCGCAGTTGGGTGTATCACCTGAACCAAGATGGTTCGCAGATTGTCCACAACGCAGCGGCTAGGGAAGGGGGCGATCGCCTCAACCTCTCATTCGTGCCAGAAAATTCAGGCGTGTTTCCGATGGAAAACGGTGACTTGTTTCGGATCACCCTCTCCGGTAGTTTAACGGGACAAGTCACCACCACCACCCTCAAGGTCAATGGCAGCGTGGAACAACAGACGATCGCCCCCAACATCCGTTCCCGTCTCGTGGTGGTGAAACAACTCACCCCGGAACAACTGCGGCAGTTCCAAACCATTCTGCAAGCCAACCCGATGCGGAATCTGCACGGGCTGCGCTATCTCACCGCCGCTGCCTTGGCCGATTACCCCACCACCACCCTGCAAACCCCCGATAGCACGGTGCAATATATTGATTTGGAACTGGAGCAGTTGCCGCCGTCGTTGCGATCGGTAATTCAGGGTTGGCAGCGGGTGAGTGGTTAACCTGCATTATTCACGACAATTTACCGAAAACCCTGAAAAACTTGGGTATCGTAGGGTGCCGTAGTATAGCCTACGGCATCCAGGAAAAGCGAAGCGTAACGCACCCTACAGGTTGTCTGTAAAATGTGATGGATTATCCAGGCTAAGGGATCTGCAAATAAATAAAATACCCAGTGTAGTGGAATGACAAGGCTAATTTAGTGCAATAGGTTCCACTACGCCGCCTCAAA
>CAZJZR010000827.1:0-2192 GCA_964550475.1 uncultured bacterium | reverse complement strand
GGCGTTGCTGAATTTAGGGATGAGTTAAGAGCCGGAGTGCAGCCGTGATGTGATGGAGTGAGCGGATCGGCCAACGTTGCTTTACCAACCCCAGGTTCCCAGCCCACCTTTGAACGGGCCAACAATGTCACGGGTAATCCAGCCACCGTAAAAGTCACCGGGTTGAGCTTGTACCTGCTCATCATTGACACAACAGGCATCCATGCGGCTGGCATAGAATGCCACATAATTTTTAATTGCCGCAAAGGCGGGAGTAGGCTCAGCGTAAAACCAGGCCGCTTGTTCAGCGGTGCGATCGCCCACGGTCACGGTATAGTACCCCGCCTGCCCTTTCCATTCACACCACGACGAACGCGGCGTAAGGGTCAAATAGGCCATCTGGATATCCTCGGGCGGAATGTAATAAACCGGAGGATGGCTAGTTTCCAAAACTCGTTGGGGGCGATCGCTATCGGCGATCGTCACGCCGTTAAACACCACCCGTACCCGTTTATCCACCGCCTCTAACCGAGGTGGGCGGGGATAATCCCACACGGATTCTTGTCCCGGCTCTGGTTCAATCCGTTCGACCATGCTCCCTCTATTACCGCTGGAATTGATTAACCCTGGAATTGATTACCCACGACATTGGCATCACAATCGTGCTGACTGAAATCAGGAGGAGTGTGTCAGCTAAGCAGGTTCAGCCAAGCCGCAACACACCAAAGGTGTCCCATCGTTGCCTGAACATGGCTGAGGCTTAACTGTTTTAACCAACCAATCTGCGTTTAACCAAGCAATCTGCGCCAATTGCTGTTCAACGGCTCATCTCACCGGGAACCCCCTCCAAGGCTTCATCCTCGGTTTCAAAGATTTCAAACACCGAGTCCATCATTGTGACTTCAAACACCAGCCGTGCTTCGGGATGCACATTACAAATCCGAAAACTGCCTTTGACTTTATCCGCATCCCGCATTCCAGCTACCAATGCTGTCAACCCCGAACTATCGATAAAGCTTACTTGACCCAAATTCACCACAATGTGGGGGCTAAGCTTGGAAATACATTCCTGGAGTTTTAACCGAAACTGCCATGCGGTTGTGATGTCCAATCGTCCCGTGGGAGCGAGGACGATCACAGTTTGCCCATCTTTTGAGGTGTGTGTTTTCTGCTCCATGGGGATTCCAGCCTTTGTCCCAATATAATAAAGTGACTGAATCTAATGCCACGATCTAATCTCAGTAAATCGCAAACTTAGACATCCTTGCTTTGTTTGAGAGTAGTAGTGTTGACGACTAAGCCGACCCCACCATAATCTTTTCGATCTACTGAATCTGGCTCGATTCAACCGAACTCACGATGACTATACAACCATTCTCATCTAACCTCTCAGGATTGAGGGAAAAAGAGTAACGGATGTACTCTTTTTTTCCACCAGTGGAGAATGTTGGAACAGTCTGATTTACTACATTTTTATTGACTACAGTTTATTGACTACAGTGTTATTACTGCGCGATCGCGGATTAGCTAAATCACAGTAGACGCTTGAGCCATAGACTACCCGATTGGGGGGTCAGCATATCGATCCAGGTATTACCTTAACATTTAGTTAACATCGCCGTTCCAGTTGGATGGGGATTTCGCAGAGATTAAACCAAATGGATCAAGATCTCCTAAGGATCTCCTATGACAGGCCACCAATCCAGTTGCCCATCAAATCGCGGCGTTGCTGAATTTAGGGATGAGCTAAGAGTTGGATGAATGGAAACTTCGTTTCCATTCATCCTGCTATTCAGCAACACCCAAATCGCCACTAGCCATTCGCCATCAAACGTCAAAGATTGACGGGTGTCAAGTAATTGGATGTTTCCATACAAAAAATTGACCAACTGGACTGCAATTGGTCAATTTGTGATGAACTTTAGTTGATTCAGCCGCAATCTCGCAATCCCGACTGACCCTTGCCTGTCCAGTCAACAATCCGGCAGCTTAGCCATTTGTCAACGGCCAGTTAATCCAATCTTGGGGTTTTAGGAAGGTATTGTACAGTTCGGCTTCGGGGCTACCAGCTTCGGGTTGGTAGCTGTACTCCCAACGGACTAATGGCGGCAGGGACATCAAAATGGATTCGGTGCGGCCATTGGTTTGCAAGCCAAAGATGGTGCCCCGGTCATACACCAAGTTGAATTCGACATACCGACCGCGACGGTACA
>CAZJZR010000826.1:0-2192 GCA_964550475.1 uncultured bacterium | reverse complement strand
GCCAACGGTTTGAAGGGGCATTGCATCCCGCGATCGCCCGGTTTAATGCCAGCATCGGTTTCGACATTGCCCTGATTGAATACGACTTGACAGGCTCCCAAGCCCACGCCCGCATGTTGGCACACACGGGGATCATTTCCGCCGAAGAAGGTCAACAACTGGTGGATGGACTGGAGCAAATCCGCCAGGAGTATCGCCAAGGGCAGTTCACACCGGGCATTGAAGCCGAGGACGTTCACTTTGCAGTGGAGCGGCGACTGACGGAGTTGGTGGGGGACGTGGGCAAAAAGCTGCACACGGCGAGATCGCGCAACGATCAGGTCGGTACCGACGTGCGGTTGTATTTGCGGCACCAGATTGAACAAATTCGCGACCAACTGCGGCAGTTTCAGCAGGTGTTGTTGACGCAGGCCGAACAACACGTAGAAACCCTGATCCCCGGTTACACCCACCTGCAACGGGCGCAACCGGTCAGTCTGGCACACCACTTGCTGGCCTATTTTGAAATGGCGCAACGGGACTGGGAACGGTTGGGCGACATCTATCGCCGCGTCAACGTCTCACCGCTGGGATCGGGGGCATTAGCAGGCACTACATTTCCCATCGATCGCCACTACACGGCGCAATTGCTCAACTTTGAGGGCGTGTATGCCAACAGTTTGGACGGGGTGAGCGATCGCGACTTTGCCATTGAGTTTCTCTGTGCCGCCAGTTTGATTCTGGTACACCTGAGTCGGTTATCGGAAGAGGCGATTCTCTGGGCATCCCAAGAATTTGGCTTCGTCAGCCTCACCGATCGCTGTGCCACAGGTTCCAGCATCATGCCCCAAAAGAAAAATCCCGACGTGCCGGAGCTGGTGCGCGGCAAAACCGGGCGCGTATTTGGTCATTTGCAAGCCCTGCTGGTGATCATGAAAGGCTTACCCTTGGCCTATAACAAGGATTTGCAAGAGGATAAGGAAGCGATTTTTGATAGCGTTGTCACCGTCAAATCCTGCCTAGAAGCGATGACGATTTTGTTGCAGGAAGGGATGGTGTTCCGCACCGAGCGACTAGGGACAGCGGTGTCGGAAGATTTTTCCAACGCGACCGATGTGGCGGATTACTTGGCGGCCAAGGGGGTGCCATTCCGCGAAGCCTACAATTTGGTCGGTAAGGTGGTGCGAACCTGTTTGGCAGCGGGCAAATTGCTGAAGGATTTGAGCTTGGAGGAATGGCAAGCCTTACATCCCCAGTTTGAAGCCGATATCTATGCCGCGATCGCCCCGCGCCAAGTCGTTGCCGCCCGCAACAGCTATGGCGGCACAGGGTTTGAGCAAGTCCGGCAAGCCCTCCAGTCTGCCCGTGCCCGTTGGGGAGAAACTGCGGAGAGTTGAGGGCTGAGGGCTGATATGACCGTTTGGGAGAGAGCGGTTAGAATGTACTCAACTTGGTGAGCTAAACCAGGAAATGTTTTCATTTGCCGCTGTTGGGTAGTCATTTATCATGAGCACCGTTAATCCTGACTTTCCCTCTCCATCTCCAGATCTGGAAGCCGATTTACCGGAACAGGATCTGGAGACTGGAAAGTTTGTAGAGGAGGCGATCGCTGACTTCATTGAAGGCATTGATCAAGACGTGCAAACTTGGGAAACTTGGAACCACAAAGGCCATGCCTTCGGTCGGCAAGGTCGTTACGAAGACGCTCTGTCCAGTTTTGACCGTGTGCTGACGGTGCAACCCGGTCAGGCGCAGGTGTGGCATGGGCGCGGAGTGGCGTTGACGAATTTGGAGCGGTATGAAGAAGCGTTGTCCAGTTTTGACAATGCTTTAGCGATTCAACCGGATTACTACGAAGCTCTGGAATATCGCAGTTACATATTGGGGCAGTTGGGCTGTTATGAAGAGGTGGCAGACACCTGTCGGCGGGCGTTGGATTTGCGGGTGGATAGTCCCCATGCGTGGTACAACTACGGCTCTGCCCTCAGTCGCCTCAAGGATTATCCGGGGGCGATCGCGGCCTATGACCAAGTGTTGCAACTGAATCCCCAACAGCCCAAAGCCTGGTATCAGCGTGGCAAAAATCTCTACCATTTGGAACGCTATGCCGATGCCGCCGCCAGTTTTGACCACGCCATTGCCTTAGACCCGAAATACATCAAAGCTTGGAAATATCGCGGCTATGCCTTGGCGCAAATGGGCTGCTATGCCGA
>CAZJZR010000825.1:0-2193 GCA_964550475.1 uncultured bacterium | reverse complement strand
CCGCGCCCTAGATTCGGCTACCTGAATACTTACCCCCAATTGAGTCCTAAATTGCTAAGGTGACGCATTTGTTGGAGAGATTGAGCAAAATTAAATTGCCACAATTAAATTGCCACAATTCTCCGAGATCGGTGCGTCAGGGTCACGGTTCAGGTGCTCGATTGAGGCCACAGAAACTGCTTTCTTACATATCAAAAGTGAATGTAATAATGCGTGCAATTAGCTAAATTCCAATTGGTAATCCTGGGTGATCCAGCAATGCAAATCGCAATTGCGATCGCAAATTGAAAAAAATCTACTTAAAATTCCTTAATACTGCTATAGTTTTCAGAATTCCGATTGTGTTGGAACTGCATCTAAACCTAAACCAGATTGCAAGAGGTGCTATGGAACCCAAATCTTTAACCGTCGCGTGTGTGGAGCATGTTGCATTGAACGCTGAAACCGCTAAATCGGCCAAAACTCCAGCATCCCGCACATCCATTTGGTTCAAATCACTACTGCATATGGCGATCGCAGGGATTAGCGCGATCGCCATTACCACTGCTGTCCTGGCCGAAGTCACGACCATTCCAGCCACTCGCATGTTTCCGTCCTTGGTGGGGATTAAACTGACCAACCAACAGGAAAGCCGTCTGAACCAACTGTCCTCCAATCTGTTGAACCAAGCACGGGGAATGTTGAATCCCCAACAGAAAACCCAGATTGAACGGGGGTTACAGCAAGGGAAAAGCTTGAAGGACATCATGCCCAGTTTGAATTTATCCTTGCCCCAAATGCTCAAACTTCAGCAGATGGCGAACTTCGCTCAGGGGCAAATTCCCAAGATTCTCACCCCCAAGCAAGAGCAACAACGGCAACAAAACATCCGCACCCTCAGCCGCTAAAAGGTAATCGGGCGTTGCTGAATTTAGGGATGAGCTAAGGGTTGGATGAATTGAAACTTCGTTTCAATTCATCCTGCTATTCAGCAACACCGGTAACCGTTCACTCCCCGTCAGGGGAGGAACAAGCGGGCGTACCCCGCAACACTTTTCGGGGTTGCTGAATCTAGGGCGCGGTTTCCGCGCCCCTACACACCAAACAACGGATGGAATTGTAGGGGTTAGGTTTCCCAACCCTTTATAGATCTAGTAAGTATAGATCCAGCAAGGAAGCGTTGATTAACCTGAATAGACCTCTTGCACATTGCATGAAAATCAATTGTTGGGTTGCCAAGAGCTTTGCCCTCACCCTAAATCCCTCTCCCAAAATTGGCGGCCTAGAACCTAATTTGCAAGAGGTCTAATAGTTACGGGACTGAAAACCCGGTTTTTGGGTTCAGCCCGATCCAGAATGCTGCCCCCTACACCTCGTGGAACTGGACCAGCAGGGTATACATGGCTTGCATGTCCCTTAACCCCGCAACCAAGGGGTGACATGGATCCCCAACGTGTGGGCTAATTTCAACAACAGTTGAATCTGGTCGGTATCGAGCAACAATTGAGGGAGACTGGAGTCTACTAAATCGGGGGGGGTGATGCTGGGAACTTCATCCCGCTGGGTAATGACGCAGCCAATTTGGTGGTGCAGATAGCCCAACAACAATTCCTGCACCGGAGACAGGTTGAGGTCAAGTTTCAGCACGGATCCCAATCGCATTAACCGCAGCAAGTGCCCGATCGCCGCCTCAAAATAAGCCAAGTCGGCAGAATGCAGCAATTCCCATATCAGGTTAACAATGAGCTGCTCCAGGGTCATCTTGGCATCGGGAATATTGAGTTGGCAGCCCAAATAGTTGGCCTCTTGGGCGATCGCCTCCAGTTTGGCTAAGTGGGGCGGATGCGGTTCGTGACGGATGATTTCTTGGGAGAGCGATCGCAGCGTGTTTTGCACCTGATTACTCAACGCCACCTCTGCCGCCACCTGTAATTCCTGCGGCACCTCCAGACCATCCCGTTGGAATGCCACCAAAATGCCGTAATTATCGCGGTACACCTGGTTATAGAGTTGATCCAATCGGGTCAGGGTCGCTTGGGTCAGTAAGCGAATAATCCGGTGCCGATCTTCCGCAAACAGATCTTGCAAACTGAACGACTCTTCGCCAAATAACTCCTGCATCAACAGAATCGTCCGTGCCGCGCTTGCCTGTTGGAAGATCTCCGTCAAGCCGTCCTTAATCCGGGTGTAGTCGCGTCGTCCCAGGCAAGGCTG
>CAZJZR010000824.1:0-2196 GCA_964550475.1 uncultured bacterium | reverse complement strand
TTCATCGCATCCATGGCGGCGGTGGGTTCGTAGCCGCAGTGCACCATACAGTCGGCACAGTGGGGGTTGCCGCTGGCGCGACCGTAGTTGCTCCAGTCAGTGCTGTCCAACAGTTCTTGGTAGGTTTCGGTGTAGCCTTCATTCAGCAAATAGCAAGGCTTTTGCCAACCCAAGACGCTGTAGCTGGGCATCCCCCAAGGGGTGCATTCGTAATCCTTTTCCCCGGTCAAAAAGTCGAGGAACAGAGGGTTGTGGTTGAAGTTCCAGTTGGTGTGTCCCGTCTTGTAGGGAGCCAGGATTTGGCGGAACAGAGCCTTGGTTTGTTCCCGCTTCAGGAAGTGCTCTTGGTCGGGTGCCCACTGGTAGCTGTAGCCAGGGGAAATCATCATCCCATCCACACCCAAACTGCTGACGAAATCAAAGAAGGTTTGCATTTCTTTGACATCAGCTCCCTCAAACACAGTGGTGTTAGTGGTGACTTGGAAGCCCCGTGCCTTGGCGGCTTTAATCGCCTTCACAGCGGTGTCAAATACGCCCTTGCGGTCTACACACTTGTCATGCCATTCGCGCATCCCATCCAAGTGGACGCTGAAGGTGAAATAGGGGGACGGGGTAAACTTGTCCAGACTCTTTTCCAACAAAATGGCATTGGTGCAGAGGTAGACGTACTTACGACGCGCTACCAAACCCTTGACGATTTCGTCGATTTGCGGGTGCAGCAACGGTTCGCCACCGGGGATGGCCACAACGGGTGCGCCACACTCTTCAACGGCTTTGAAGCAATCTTCAGGGGACAGGTTCCGCTTGAGGATTTCGGTGGGGTGCTGGATCTTACCGCAACCGGAACAGGCCAGGTTACAGCGGAACAGTGGCTCTAGCATCAGAGTCAAGGCGAACTTCTTGCGACCCATCAGTCGCTGAGTCACGATGTACTTACCGATGTCGATCGCCTGTTGTAATTTAACTGCCATGAGTCTCCTCTCACCAATTGAGTTGCGGAATTTGAGTCGCAGAATAGATCGGGCGCATGGGCGATGTGGAATCACCCACAACCGGAATGGGTTGGCCGATCGCGGTTAATTTATCGCAAACATTTATCGCAAACTGTGTCTCACTAATCTCAAAACTGATCATAAACCATTGATTGCTGTCACTGATTTGATGATCGATATCAAGGGATTACTGATGCTTATGTTAATACGACTTTACGCTATGTATCTATACTTTACAAACCAGTTTACGGCATCTTTTAGAGCTGTGGCGATCGGAGTTTGCGGCAAACCCAATTCTTGCACCGCTTTGGTGTTGTCATAAAACATCCGTTGCGTCGCCATCCGCACGCCATCCAGCGGCACCGACGGCGTTTTACCGAGGGGAGCCAACACACATTCATCCACCCAGGCCACCAGTAGGGGTAGCCACGCGGGAATTTGGTATTTTGGCGCGGGTTGTCCGGTGATTTCTGCCAACAGTTGCAAAATTTCCCGCAAGGTGAGGTTTTGGTGACCCAAGATATAGCGTTCTCCTGATTGACCCCGCTGCAACGCCAACAAATGTCCCTGCGCCACATCCCGCACGTCCACTAAGTTCAGCCCGGTGTCCACATAGGCGGGCATCTGTCGCCGCAGAAACCGCAGAATGATGTCTCCGGTGGGGGTGGGCTTGATGTCCCAGGGGCCAACCGGACTGGTGGGGTTAACGATTACCACATCTTGCCCCGCCTGAGCCGCTTTGATCGCTTCCTGTTCCGCCCAGTATTTAGATTTTTTGTAGTGACCAATTAATTTATCCACCGGGCTTTGGTAGGTTTCGTCCGCGATCGCCCCCTGCTTCACCCCGATCGCCGCCACGGAACTGGTGTAAACCGTGCGCTCCACTCCCGCCTGTTGGGCAGCGGCGAGGATGTTGCGCGTCCCCACCACATTATATTGGTAGAGTTTTTCGCGATCGGCTTGCCACAGGGAGTAGTGCGCCGCCACGTGGAACAAGTACTGGCAACCGCGCAATTGTTCCGCCAGGCAGGGGTCGGTGAGGTCGCCTTTGACCAATTCCACATCCAAATCCCGCAGGTTGTCTAACCGACTGCTGGGACGCACCAACGCCCGCACCTGATACCCTTGGTCGAGCAACAGCCGCACGACATTCGCGCCGACAAAGCCCGTTCCACCTGTGACAAATGCCCGTTTGCTCATTGAG
>CAZJZR010000823.1:0-2200 GCA_964550475.1 uncultured bacterium | reverse complement strand
GGCTTTGTCAGTGCTGGCATCTCCCGCTACACCCCCGACTGGGGCAGCACCTACACCCCCTTCACCCGCAACGAAATTGTGATCACCGTCCAGAATAACCAAGTCCTGAGTCAGCAACCTGTGGCGGGCTCCAACACCGCCACCTTCGCCATTCCCACCGACGGGTATCTGCTGATTGTCCGGCGGGATCTGAATTTAGCAACAGCGTTCCCAGTGGGTACAACCCTACAACTTAGCAGTGGTACAACACCGAGCGATTTTGATCGCTATCCCCACGTCATCGGAGCCGGTCCATTGTTACTGTTAAATCGGCAAATTGTCCTGAATGCCAAGGGCGAAAGTTTTCAACCGGCCTTTATTCGGCAACAGGCTTCCCGCAGCGCGATCGGGGTCACCACCGATGGCCGTATCATCCTCGTTGCCGTCCACAACCGCATCGGCGGACGTGGCCCCAGTTTGGCGGAAATGGCGCAACTGATGCAACAACTGGGCGCAGTCAGTGCCCTCAATCTGGATGGCGGTAGTTCCACCTCCCTCTATTTGGGTGGACAACTGTTAGACCGCCCCAACCAAACGGCGGCTCGCGTCCACAACGGCATCGGCATCTTCCTGCCCTAAAGATGATGGATTTCATAAAACCGCAAACTGTACGGGCGGGTTTAGCCGATCAATCTGCATCCTGTAATGGATTTGACAGCAAAACCCGCCCCTACAAATCTCGCACTTATTTAATTCACATTCATCACACCCCAAACCTCACACCTCGCACCTCAACCCCCACCCCTGACTAATGCTAGAGTGGGAAACGTCCCATTCAGGCAAAAAGGAAACGCTGCATGGCCTCCATCCGGGAGTTGCATCAACAACTCATCAGTAAAGAACGTTCTGCTGTAGAAATTGCCCAAGCCAGTTTGGAGCGGATTCAAGCTCTAGAACCAAAACTCCATAGTTTTTTGCGGGTGACGGCAGACCGGGCACTGGAGCAAGCACAGCGGGTGGATGCTCAAATTGCGGCTGGCGAGGCGATCGGGTTGCTGGCTGGCATTCCCACGGGCATTAAGGACAACCTGTGTACGGTGGGGATTCCTACGACCTGTGGGTCGCGAATTTTGGAAAATTTTGTCCCGCCCTATGAATCCACCGTTACCCAAAAATTGGCAGAAGCGGGAGCGGTGATGGTGGGTAAAACCAACATGGATGAATTTGCCATGGGTAGCTCCACCGAAACCTCGGCGTACCAATTAACCGCCAATCCCTGGGACATCACCCGGATTCCCGGCGGTTCCTCTGGCGGTTCAGCCGCAGCCGTCGCCGCCGATGAATGTGTGGTCTCCCTCGGTTCCGATACCGGCGGTTCGATTCGCCAACCCGCATCTTTCTGTGGGGTAGTGGGACTCAAACCCACCTATGGCCTCGTCTCTCGGTTTGGGTTGGTGGCCTATGCATCGTCCTTAGACCAAATTGGGCCATTTGGACGGACGGTGGAAGATGCAGCAATTTTGTTGGGGGCGATCGCGGGTTATGACCCCAAAGACTCCACCAGCCTGAATGTGCCCATCCCAGACTATACGCAATACTTAATCCCCGACTTGAAAGGCAAGAAGGTCGGTGTGATCACAGAAACCTTTGGCGAAGGCTTAGATCCGGTGGTAGCCGAAGCGATACAAAAAGCCCTGCAACAACTCCGAGATTTGGGTGCAGAGGTACAAGAAATCTCCTGTCCCCGCTTCCGCTACGGCCTCCCCACCTACTACATCATCGCTCCCTCCGAAGCCTCCGCCAACCTCGCCCGCTACGACGGCGTAAAGTACGGCTTCCGCAGCCCCGATGTCGATAACCTGATGGCGATGTACACCCAAACCCGCGCCGCTGGTTTCGGCTCAGAAGTCAAACGCCGGATCATGATCGGCACCTACGCCCTTTCCGCTGGCTACTACGATGCCTACTATCTGAAAGCCCAAAAAGTCCGCACGCTGATTAAACAAGATTTTGAAACTGCCTTCTCTCAAGTGGATGTCCTAGTCTGTCCCACCGCCCCCACTACCGCCTTCAAAGCCGGAGAGAAAACCGACGATCCGCTCAGCATGTACCTCTCCGACTTGATGACCATCCCGGTCAACTTGGGCGGTCTTCCTGGCCTCAGCCTTCCCTGTGGTTTCGATGCCCAAGGCTTACCGATTGGCCTCCAAATCATCGGCAA